>JAKAHL010000072.1 GCA_021815005.1 Chloroflexota bacterium | reverse complement strand
CGCGGGCGGCCGGGCGCCGGTGGCGGGCAGCACGCGGGGCCGGCCCGCCGGGGCCGTGACGGCGCTCGCCAGCCGCCCCTCACAGCTCGCGCCGCCGGAAGAGCCAGGCGCCGAGGGCGACGACCAGGACCACCCACACCACGCACCAGGCCGTGAACGCCAGCGACGGTGGGCTGTCCGCGAAGAACGGGTTGGCGGCGGCCACACGCCCGCCCAGCTGCGTCGCCACCACCACCTGCGGCGGCTCGAGGCCGTAGATGACGCCCCGCCACAGGCCGTCGGTGGGGAACAGGACGCGGAAGGCGTCGCCGAGGCCCGCCAGGCTCTGGACGCCGAACGCCGAGGACAGCGAGCCCAGCACCCCGGTGAACCAGCCGAGGCCGAACAGGACCACGGTGACCGCGCCGGCGGCGACGCCAGGCAGCCGCGTCCCGAGCGCGAGCGCCGTGGTCATCACGACGATCGACTGGAACGCGAGGAACCCGAGCGCGACCGCGGTGGATGGCGGCGCGTAGTCCGAGATGAGCCGGATGACGCCCACGGCGAAGAGCCCGGAGCCGACCGCGTACGCAGCCACGACGATGCCCAGGCCCACCCAGCGGCCGACGACCAGGTCGGCGCGGTGCATTGGGCGGGCCGCCATCGCGAGCACGGTGCCGGTCTCGACGTCGGACGCGATGGCCGGCGCGGCGAGGAACGCGGCGGACATCGCCAGCACGAAGCTGAACATGAACGCGATCAGGATGAGGATCTGCGAGACGCCGATCTCGAGCTCGTAGGCATTGATGCCGTTGGCGCGCGACAGCGTCACCAGGCGGTCCACGCCCCAGGCGACCAGCGCCACGCTGACCAGCGAGAGTCCGGCGAGCACCCACAGGATCCGCCGCCGGACGATCTCGCGGAGGGTGAGCTGGGCGACCACCAGCACGATGCGCAGGCTCACACGCTCCCCCCCGGGCCGTCGCGACGCACGAGGTCGAGGAACAGGTCATCGAGGCTCCGACGGCCCGGGTCCACCGCGTGCACGCGGCCACCCATCGCGACGGCCGTGGCCACCACGTCGGGGATGCGCTCGGGGTCCACCGGGCGGATGACCAGCCAGCCGTCCTCGGCCGTGAGGGGGCCGAACGCGGCCAGGGGCGCGCGGTCCTCGGGGAGTCCGGTCACGCGGAGCCGCACCGCCGCCTCGCCCAGCAGGTCGCCCAGCGTCCCGGCCGCGACGACGCGACCGCGGTTGACGATGGCCACCCGGTCGCACAGCCGTTCCACCTCGCCCAGCAGGTGCGAGTTGAGCAGCACGGCCGTCCCGCGCGAGCGGGCATCGCGGATGATCGCCCGGACGTCGTCGCGACCGACCGGGTCCAGGGCGGAGGTGGGCTCGTCGAGGATCACCAGCGCCGGGTCGCCGAGCAGGGCCACCGCGAGACCGAGCCGCTGCTGCATGCCCTTGGAGAACCCGCCCACGCGATCGTGGCGCCGATCGGCGAGGCCCACCAGGCGCAGGACGCGGTCGAACTCGCCGGCTTGCCGCGGCCAGGGCAGGCCGGCGAGCCCGGCGTGGAGCCGAAGCACCTCGTCCGCGGTCAGCCAGGCCTGGTAGCGGAACAGCTCGGGCAGGTAGCCGATCCTGGCTCGCGCGCCGCGGTCCCCGAGCGGGCGGCCGAGCACGGTGCCCTCGCCGCCCGAGGCCCGGACCAGGCCCAGCAGCAGCTTGACGGCGGTCGTCTTGCCAGCGCCGTTCGGCCCGAGCAGGCCCACCACCTCGCCCGGCCCCACGCGCAGGTCGAGCGACTCGAGCGCGAGCGTGCGCCCATACGCCTTGCGCAGGCCGCTGGTCTCGATGGCCGGTCCGTTCACTCGACCATTCTCCAACGCCATGCGATTCCTCGGGACGCCGGGCCGCCCTTGCGGCGCAGGCGTGGCCCCGGCGCCAGCCATACCTCGGGAGGACCATGATGCTCGTTTCCGGCTACCCTGCTCCTGCACTGCATTGATCGCCGCGACACAAAGGAAGGTTCCCATGGATCCGACGGCCGGCACGTCCATCCGTGATTGGTGGCCCAACCAGCTCAACCTCGCCGCGCTGAAGCAGGGCTGCCCCGCGGTGGACCCCATGGGGAGCGGATTCCGGTACCGAGACCAGTTCCGGAGCCTTGACCTCGAGGCCCTCAAGCGCGACATCATCGCCACCCTGACCACCTCGCAGGACTGGTGGCCGGCCGACTTCGGCCACTATGGCCCGCTCATCATCCGGATGGCGTGGCACGCCGCCGGCACCTACCGCGTCAGCGACGGCCGCGGTGGCGCATCGCGCGGCGCGCAACGGTTCGCGCCCCTCAACAGCTGGCCCGATAACGCCAACCTCGACAAGGCGCGCAGGCTGCTTTGGCCACTCAAGAAGAAGTACGGTCGGGCCATCTCGTGGGCGGACCTCATGGTGTTCGCCGGCAACTGCGCGCTCGAATCGATGGGCTTCAAGACGTTCGGGTTCGGCGGCGGCCGTGAGGACGCATGGGAGCCCGAGGACATCAACTGGGGTCCGGAGGACACTTGGCTCGGCGACAAGCGCTACAGCGGCGACCGTGACCTCGCCAGCCCGCTCGCGGCCGTGCAGATGGGCCTGATCTACGTGAACCCGGAGGGCCCGAACGGCAACCCCGACCCGGTCGCGGCGGCCAGGGACATCCGAGAGACGTTCGCGCGCATGGCGATGAACGACGAGGAGACCGTGGCCCTGATCGCCGGCGGGCACACGTTCGGCAAGACGCATGGGGCAGGTCCGGCAACGCACGTCGGCGCCGAGCCCGAGGCAGCTCCCATCGAGGCCCAGGGCCTCGGCTGGGCCAGCAGCTACGGCTCGGGCAAGGGCGGCGATGCGATCACGAGCGGAATCGAGGTCACATGGACCTCAACGCCAACGCAGTGGAGCAACAACTTCTTCGAGAACCTGTTCGGCTTCGAGTACAAGCTCATCAAGAGCCCAGCGGGCGCCTACGAATGGATGGCCGAGGGCGGTGAGGGCACCATCCCGGACGCCCACGACCCCGCCAAGCGCCACGCGCCCACGATGCTGACGACGGATCTCTCGCTGCGCTTCGACCCCGCCTACGAGAAGATCTCCCGGCGATTCTACGAGCACCCTGACGAGTTCGCGGACGCGTTCGCGCGCGCGTGGTTCAAGCTGACCCATCGCGACATGGGTCCCGCGTCGCGCCTCCTGGGACCGCTCGTGCCAGCCGAGCCGATGATCTGGCAGGACCCTGTCCCGGCCGTGGACCATGCGCTCATCGATGCCGCTGACATCGCCGCGCTCAAGACCACGATCCTCGCGTCGGGCCTGTCCGTGGCGCAGCTGGTGTCGACCGCCTGGGCCTCCGCGGCGACCTTCCGCGGCACCGATCGGCGCGGCGGAGCCAACGGGGCGAGAATCCGGCTGGCCCCGCAGATGGACTGGGAGGTCAACAGCCCGGCTCGGCTCGCCGCCGTGCTGGCAGCGCTCGGGCGGGTCCAGGCTGACTTCAACCGTGCCCAGGCCGGCAGCAAGCGCATCTCGCTCGCTGACCTCATCGTCCTTGGCGGCTGCGCTGCCGTGGAGCAGGCCGCTCGGGACGCTGGCGTGGAGATCGAGGTCCCGTTCGCGCCAGGGAGGACCGATGCCTCTGCCGAGCAGACCGACATCGAGTCCTTCGCCGTCCTAGAGCCCAAGGCCGACGGGTTCCGCAATTACGTCGCCGCAGGCCAGACCGCCCCGGCGGAGAAGCTGCTTGTCGACCGGGCGGCGCTCCTGACCCTGACCGGACCCGAGATGACCGTCCTCGTCGGGGGACTACGGGTCTTGGGAGCCAACCATGGCGGTTCACCCCATGGCGTGTTGACTGACCGGCAGGGCGTCCTCACCACCGACTTCTTCGTCAACCTGCTCGACATGGGCACAGCATGGTCGGCGACGTCCGAGGCCGCGGACCTGTTCGAGGGGCGCGACCGGGCCACCAACGAGCTGCGGTGGACGGCAACCCGAGCGGACCTGGTCTTCGGCTCCAACTCGGTCCTGCGGGCGTACGCGGAGGTCTACGCCTGCGACGACGCGCACGCGACGTTCGTGCGCGATTTCGTGGCGGCGTGGGACAAGGTGATGCGCCTAGACCGCTTCGACCTCGTGTGACCGCGGGCCACGCGCGGGTGCGGCTCGCCTCGAGCGGCTCGCTCGCGAGGCCGCCGACGGCGGGCATGGGGCTCGGCGTCTCACGCGGATCCCAGAAGGTCGCCCGGATCCGTCCGGGGCGCGGGCTGAGCGGCCCGCTGCCCCTGAGCCGGGCCACGTCCTGACCGTCGGAGGGGACCCGGCTTGGCGCGCCGTCACCCGGCCCGCGCCCCCAGCGCGTAGCGCCCGATCGCCGCGACGGTCATCAGGTCATGGATCTCGCCGCGCTCTATCTCGGCCAGGATCTCGTCGAGGGTCGCCCAGCGCAGCGCGAGGTCCTCGGTCGCGTCCGGGTGGGCCTCGCCGGGGTGCAGGCCCGTGGCGAGGTACATCTCGCCGGTCTCGTCGGTCACCGAGTTGGAGGTGCTGAACCGGAACAGGAAGCGCCAGGCGTCGGCCTCGTAGCCGGTCTCCTCGCTCAGCTCGCGCCGTGCACCGGCCTCCATTGTCTCGTCGGGTCCCACGGCCCCCTCGGGGATTTCCCAGCTGTACGCGTCGAGGGTGTAGCGGTGCTGGCCGACGAGCAGGATCCGGCCGTCGTCGCCCACGGCCACCACGCCAACGGCCCGTCCCGCGAAGTGCACCACGCCGTAGATCCCGGGGTTGCCGTCGGGACGGTCCACCTCGTCGTGCCAGAGGGTCAGCCAGGGGTTCGCGTAGACGGTCCGGCGCGAGCGGCGGCGCCACGGCCCGACCGGGATCGGCTCGGGGTTGCTCATCGGGCGTTGGTATCCCCCGGCCGACGACCTGTCAAGGCGGCCGGGAACGGCCGCGAGCGGCCCGGGTCCGCCCTGCGGCAGGGTGCGCGGCGGGCGGCGCAGGCGTTACGATGCCGCCATGGCCACGCTCGTCCTCACCCTCATCGGACCCGACCACCCCGGCATCGTCGACGCCCTCGCTGACGTCATCGCCTCGCACGGCGGCAACTGGCTCGAGAGCCGGATGGCGCAGCTCGCCGGCAAGTTCGCCGGCGTGCTCTGCGTCGATGTGGCGGACGAGCAGGAGGCGTCGCTGGCCGCGGCGCTGGGCGCGCTCGAGGCAAGCGGCCTGCACCTGGTCGTGGAGCGCGGCGACGCCCCGGTCTCCGTCCCCATGCAGCCGATCGAGATCGATCTCGTCGGCCAGGACCGGCCCGGCCTCGTCCACGAGATCGCGTACCTCCTCGCCTCGCGGCGAATCAACGTCGAGGACCTCGCAACGGACCGGACGACCGCCGCCAACTCCGGCACGCCGATGTTCCACGCCCACGTGCGCGCGAGCGTCCCCGAGGGTGCTGACCTCGGCGCCCTCCGCCATGGGCTGGAGCGGCTCGCGGCGGACCTGATGGCGGAGATCCGCCTCGCGGAGGCCCTGGGCGGGGCGCGCTGACCGCCGCTGGCCGCCATCGCTCCACGGGGCCCCGTCGCCGGCCGGCCCGGGGTTGCTCAACCTGACCCGCCGGCACCCCGACACGCGTCCCCGGCCCCTCGTGCCGGGATGCGCGGAGCGGGTCCGGATCCCCGGCGCCTTGCCTGACGGCCGTCCGGCGGCCGAGGCCCCGGGCTACGATGGCCCGATGAGCAGGGGCGCGAACGGCGACACGGGCGGCAGGCCGTGCGGCGGCACATGGCGCCAGCCCGCCACCCCCGGGGACCCGCGCCGCGGGCGCTCGGGCGCGTGAGGGACGACGCCGCGCCGGCTTCGCTCCGCTGGAGGCTCTGGGGGCGCTACCACCGCGATGCCCGGCTGATCCTCGTCACGAGCCTTGTGGCGGGCGCCGCGATCAGCCTGTGGTGGATCGACTTCAACCTCTACCTCGAGGCGACCGGCCTCTCGCCCGCCGAGATCGGCATCGTCGCCACGCTGGCCAACGTGGCGGGCGCCGTCATCCCGTTCCCGGCCTCGGCGGTGTCGGATCGCGTGGGCCGCCGGGCAGTCTTCGCGGCGGCGCTGGTCGCGGGCCTGGTCGCGCTCGGCGTGCTGGTGGCCGCGGGCAGCGCCCTGCCGCTCATCGTGGTGGCGGCCATGCTGTGGTCGGCTGCCAACAACGCATTCGGCGTGGTCGTCCCGCCGTTCCTCACCGAGCGATCCGAGCCCGCGCACCGCAACGAGCTGTTCGCACTCCAGTCCGCGATCCAGAACATCACCAACGTCGCGGCCGCGGTCCTGGGCGGCGTCGTGGCGGTGGTCGTCGCCGGCTGGCTGGGGATCGACCAGAGCGGTCGCGGCATCTACCTGATCATCCTGGTCATCATGGCGGCCCTCCTGGTCGCCGGGCTGGCGAGCGTCCGGTTCTTGGCTGACGACCGCCCGAGCTCGGTGGCCGGACAGCGCCTGCGCCGGGTCGGCGAGCCGGCGGCGTTCCCCCGCGACCCGCGCCGGCGCCGAGCACGACTGGGCATCGTGATCCGCGATCGGCGGCGATTCGCGCGGCTGGTCCTGCCTGGCTTCCTGATCTCGATCGGCGCGGGCCAGGTCATCCCGTTCCTGAACCTGTTCGTCAAGCAGAAGTTCGGCCTCGACCTCGCCGAGCTCAACGCCGTGTTCGCCCTGACCTCCCTGGGGACCGCGGCCGCCATCCTCCTCCAGCCGAGGCTGGCACGGCGCTTCGGCCAGGTGGCGTCGGTGGTGATCGTCCAGGCGGCCTCGATCCCGTTCCTGACCGTGCTCGGGTTCTCCCCGGTCCTGTGGACGGTGGTGGCGGCCATGGCCGTCCGGTCGTCGCTGATGAACGCGGGCAACCCCATCGCGAACGCCTTCGCCATGGGGCTGGTGGAGCCGGCCGAGCGGGCCACGCTGTCGGCCGCGACGAGCGTCCTCTGGCAGCTGGGCTGGGTCGTCGGCAGCATCTGGTACACGAGCCTCCAGGCCACCCTCGGCTTCGACGCCGGCTACACCGTCAACTTCGTCACGATCATCGCGCTGTACTCGGTGGCCACGGCCCTGTACTGGGTCTGGTTCCGCGCTCACGACCGGCGCTGGCTGGCCAGTGTCGGGACGGCCGGGTGAGCCACCGAGGACGCGCCCCCGGACCTGGCGGGCGCCGTCGGCGGGACCGGCACCAAGGGCGAGACCGGCACCAAGGGCGAGACTGGCGCGGACGGGGCTTCCCCTCGCGTCGCCCGAGGGTCGGCGGCTAGACTGCAACCCATGGCCAGTGTCCCCGATCCCGCGCGCGCCAGACCACCCATCCCCCGGAACCCCGGGCGCCAGGACCTCGGGATGACGGCGACCCTGCTGTTCCCCGACCGCGAGATCGCCGAGCGGTACTACGTCCCGCTCGTGTACACCGCCTGCCGGACGTGCTACTCGGAACTCGAGCCCCAGGAGATCTTCCGGCGGGCGGCCGCCGGCGAGGTCAGCCAGGCAGCGATGCAGCGGCTGATCGCCAACGTCGTCGGGTCCGGCCACGGCTCCACGATCGAGCACATCGTGTTCACGTTCGCGATCAGCGGCGTGTCGCGCACGCTGTCGCACCAGCTCGTGCGCCATCGCGCGGGCGTGGCGTTCGACCAGCAGAGTCAGCGCTACGTCAAGTTCAAGGGCGCCGCAACCATGCTGCCGGGCACGATCGCCGACGGCGACCCCGCGCTGCGCGAGCGTTTCGAGGCCCAGGTGGACGGGGCGCTGGAGCTGTACGGCGACCTGGTGGACGCTGGCGTGCCCGGCGAGGACGCGCGGTTCGTGTTCCCCAATGCCACGCGCACCAACCTGGTGATGACCGCCAACCTCCGGGCGCTGATCCACATGAGCGGCCTGCGCCTGTGCACCATGGCCCAGTGGGAGATCCGGCGGCTGTTCCAGCTGGTCCGCCACGAGGTGTTCGGCGTCTCCCCGTTCCTCGGCTCGTTCCTGGCGCCCAAGTGCGTGCCCCTCGGCTACTGCGACGAGTTCAACAACCGCGACGGCCACTGCCCGATCCGCCCGCACCGGGACGAGGTGCTGGCCGCCTGGGCGGCGCAGCGCGCGGCCGCCAGAGCCGCGGGGGCCGAGCCCGGCGAGCCCGGCGATGCAGTCGAGCCAGGCGAGGCGGACGAGCTGTAGTCCGCGACCCCGCCCCCGCGGCGCCGGGA
>JAKAHL010000071.1 GCA_021815005.1 Chloroflexota bacterium | reverse complement strand
GGGCGTGCCGCCGGCGCGGCGCGGGCGGCCGGCGGCGGGCGAAGCGCGGCGAGGTACCGGCTCGGACGCCGACGGGCATCGCCGCCCGAGCGACCGGGCCGGGTCTCCGCCCAGGAGAGCAGCAGGTGCTCACGGGCGCGGGTGATCCCGACGTACAGGAGGCGGCGCTCCTCCGCCAGCGCCGTCGGCTCCTCGCCCGCCTGGCGGATCGGCAGCAGCCCCTCCTCGAGGGACGGCAGCGCCACGGCGTCCCACTCGAGGCCCTTCGCCCGGTGGAAGGTGAGCAGGTTGACGCCCTCCCCCGCCCCGTCCCGCTCGCCCGCCGCCCGCGCCTCCAGGTCCGCGAGCACGTTGGTGGCGTCCGCCGCGGGGTCCGCGTCGAGCAGGCCGTCAACGATCGCGAGCAGCGTGTCCAGCGAGGCCTGCCGCTCCCGCGCCTCGTCACCGTGCTGGCGGGCCGCCGCCTCGTCATCCTCGAGCCCCAGGTCCCGGCGCCAGCGGACCTCGACCTCGGCCGCGAGGTCCCGCCCACGCAGGCGCGCCAGCCGACCCGACGACCCGGCGATCCGGCGCAGCGCCGCGATTGCGCCCCGGACCTCGGGCCGCTCGTAGAAGGGAACGCCGCGCACCTGGTACGGGATGCCTGCCCGCGTGAGCGCCGCCTCGATCGGGGCCAGCTGGGCGTTGACACGCACGAGCACGGCGATCTCCGCCGGGACGGTACCCGCCGCCGTGCGGGCCCGGACCCACCCGATGAGCGCGTCGAGCTCATCCCCGGCGGTGGCGTGGCGCGCGATGGCCGGGACCGGGCCGTCACGTCGCGTGGCGACGAGGCGCTTGGCTCGACCCTCGCCCGCGAGCAGCCGGTTCGCCACCGCGAGGACCTGCGGCGTCGAGCGGTAGTTGCGCACGAGCGCGATCTCGCGGGCGCCCGGCCAGCGCTGCGCGAACGCGGTGAGAAACGACGACGTGGCGCCCGTGAACGTGTAGATCGTCTGGTCCTCGTCGCCCACGACGCACAGGTCGTCCCGCTCGCCCAGCCACAGCTCCAGGAGACGCTGGGCCAGGGGGCTGGTGTCCTGGTACTCGTCCACGCTGAACCAGGACTTGCGGGCGCGCACCAGCGCAGCCGCCGCCTCGTCGGCCTCAAGCAGCCCGACCGCCTCGAGCAGCAGGTCGTCGAAGTCGATCCGCCCCGCCCGCGTCCTCATCCGCTCATAGCCGGCGTACACCCGCTCCACCAAATCCGCGGGGATCGGCGGCTCGCGACCGGCCGCGTCGGCGGCGGCCGGATACCCGTGCGGCGGCACGCGGCGCGACTTGGCCCATTCGATCTCGTCCGCGAGGTCCTTGGCGGGCGCGAACCGGTAGTGGCCGGGGAGCTGCCGGACGAGCGGGCCCACGATCGGCAGCTTGGAGGCGAGCAGGTCCGGCAGCGGCTCGCCGTCGTGGCGGGCCGGCCAGAAGTGGCGCAGCTGGCTCAGCGCCTGGGCATGGAAGGTCCGGGCCGTCACCCCGGGGAGTCCGAGTCCGCGCAGCCGCTCTGCCATCTCGCCCGCGGCCTTGTCCGTGAACGTGACGATCAGGACCTGACCCGGCCCGACGGCGCCCGTGGCAACGGCGTAGGCGGCCCGGCGACTGACGACACGGGTCTTGCCCGAGCCCGCGCCGGCGAGGATGGCGACCGGCCCGCGAACGGCGAGCACAGCCTCGCGCTGCTCGGGGTCCAGGTCCGCCAGGAGGTGGTCGGGGTCGAGTCGGGGCACGCCGGAAGGCTAGCAGCGGCCGCTCACCGGGACCTCACGGCCTGCCTCGCCGCGGGTCCGGCCGCGAGCGTCACCGGCCCAGCGCAGCGGCGAGCGCGGCAAGCCGGGCGAGCTCATCCTCCGACAGTTCGAGGTCGGCGGCCGCCGCGTTGAGCTCCAGCTGCCGGACGTTGCGCGCGCCCGGGATGGCGATCGTGTTGGGGTGCGAGACCACCCACGCGAGCGCCACCTGGGCCGGCGTGGCCCCGTGGCCCGTGGCGATCTCGGCGACCGCCTGCTGCAGGCGCGTGAGTGCCAGCGCGGACCCCTCGGCCTGCCTGCCGCGGAACTGCGCGCGCCTGGCGAGCGGCAGCGACGCCAGGGGCCGCCCGGCCAGGAGCCCCTGCCCGATCGGCGAGTAGGCCACGATCAGCCGCTGGTGCTCGGCCGCGTACGGCACCAGGTCCGACGCCGGCCCGGGCGCCACCAGGCTGAACCGCACCTGGTTGGCGATGGCCCTGGCGTGGAGGCCCTGCTCAAACGCCTGCCACTGCGCGATGGAGTGGTTGCTGACCCCGAACCGCCGGACGAGGCCGTCGCGCAGGAGCGGCCGCACGGCCTGGCCCACCCGGCGCGGCGAGACGAACGGGTTGGGCCAGTGGATGTAGTAGAGATCGAGCGCGTCCACCCGCAGCCGACGACGGCTGCCGGCGCACTCCCAGGCGACGACACGCTCGGCGGGGGCGATTGGCATCAGCTTGGTGGCGACGGTGAGCCCGGCGCGCTGGCCGTCGGTGAGGCCGCCGAGCTCGTCGCCGATGATCGCCTCGGACCGCGCCGGGCCATACGCCTCGGCGGTGTCGATCATCGTGATCCCGAGCTCGATCGCACGCCGGAGCAGCGCCGGCGCCGTCTCGGCCGCGTACTGCTCGCCGTAGCCCCACTCGCGGGAGCCGAACTGCCACGTCCCCAGGCCGATCCGCGAGACGCGGAGGCCGTCCACCTCGATGTACCGCATGGGGTCGAGTCTAGGCCGAGCCGGCGATCCGGGCCTCGGAGGCAGTCCGGCCACCGACGGGCGGGGCGGACCGGCAGCCCGGCACGCGGCCGTCGCCCGGCACGCGACGTCGCCCGTGCGCGCGATGTCGCCCGTGGCGCCGCTCGCCGACGCCGCGGCTCGCCTACCCTTGCGCGGTGCCGACACGCCGAGCCAGGCCCAAGCCCGTCACCGCCAGCCGCAACCCCATCGGCTACCAGCCGCCGGCGGGCTCGTGGGCGTCATCGGCGGCGACCCGGCGGACGATGCAGGCGAACCGGTCGCGCGACACCCGGCTCGAGTTGGAGGTCCGCTCGGCGGTGCACGCGCGCGGGCTGCGGTACCGCGTAGCCATCCGCCCCGTGGCCTCGGTCCGACGGTCCGCCGACCTGGTCTTCACGCGGGCGCGCGTCGCGGTGTTCCTCGACGGGTGCTTCTGGCACGGATGCCCCGAGCACTTCCGGCTCCCCGCCACCAACCCCGAGTACTGGGGCCCGAAGATCGCCACCAACGCCGCGCGGGACGCGGAGACGGATCGGCTGCTGGCGTCGGAGGGCTGGCTGGTGCTGCGGTTCTGGGAGCACACCGTGGCCGTGGAGGCCGCCACCCGGATCGAGGGTGCGGTGCGCGAGCGCCTGGCGTCACTCCGTCGCCCCTCGGAGGCCTGACGCGGGGCGGTCGGACGCCGCCCGGCGTCGGGCCGCGCCCGCCGGGAACCGCGGGCGACCTCGCGGCGTCTGGGCGGCGCACGACCGGAGGCGGTCCCGCCGGTCAGCCCATCCGGGGCCGAAACGCAAGGGGCAGTGACCATGGACCTCACGACCACCCACGGCCCGAGCCGTGCCATCGGCCTCCGGCTGGCCTTCGTCGCCGTCGTCGCGCTGGCTGTCGGCCTCGCCGCCGGGCCGGTTCTGGCCGGGGTCGCGGGCCCCCAGCGCGCCACCGTTCCGGCCGCTGCGACCGGCGACGCCACCCCGCCCGAGCACACGATCTCGGTGGCCGGCGAGGGCACCGTCACCGTGGCGCCGAACCTCGCCCATGTGCAGCTGGGCGTGCAGGTCCAGAAGCCCACGGCGAAGGCCGCACGCGACGCGGCGGCCGCTGCCATGGCCGGCGTCGTGGCGGCAGTCAAGAAGCTGGGCGTGGCCGACGCGGACATCCAGACCGTTCAGGTGTCGCTGGCGCCCGTGTACGACTACCCCCCGAACGGCTCCCCGACCCTCCGCGGCTACCAGCTGACCAACCAGGCGACCGTGACGGTGCGCGACCTGGCGAACCTTCCCAACATCGTGGACAACGCCGTGTCCGCCGGTGCCACCTCGGTTGACGGGATCAGCTTCGACGTGGCGGACCGCACCGCGGCGGAGGCGCAGGCCCGCCAGGCGGCCGCGCTGGACGCCCGGGCGAAGGCCGACGTCTACGCGAAGGCCCTCGGCCTGGCGATCACAGGCGTCGCGTCGGTGTCCGAGCAGGTCCTGACGCCGGTCTGGTACGGCCAGGCCTATACGCCGTCCGCCAGCGGCGCGACCGACAAGGCGGCGGTGCCCACGCCGGTCCAGGCGGGCGCCACCGACGTCACCGTGACCGTCCAGGTGGCCTTCCTCACCGACTGACCCTACGCGGGCCGGCGCCCGGGCGGGCCGGCGCCCGGGCGGGCCGCACGCGGCCGCCGCCATCGTCCCGCCGTGGTGGCCGCCCCGTGGTGGCGCCACGCGGGGCGCGCCGCGGCGACCCCGGCCGGGTGACAATGGGGCCAGGCAAGGACAAGGAGGCGAGCCGTGCGGATCGTGGTGACCGGTGGCAATGGCAAGGCCGGCCGTTGGGTGGTGCGCGATCTGCGCGACCACGGCCACAGCGTCCTCTCGGCGGACCTGCGGCACGAGCCGTGGGAGTGGGACGACCGCTGTCGGATCACGGACCTGACCGACTACGGGCAGGCGGTCGAAGTCCTCGCCGGGGCCGACGCGGTGGTCCACCTGGCGGCGATCCCGGCCCCCGGGATCCGGCCCGCCGCCGACACCTTCCGGATCAACGCGGTCTCCACGTACAACGTGTTCGCGGCCGCCGAGGCGAACGGCGTCGGGCGCGTGGTCTGGGCGTCGAGCGAGACCGTGCTCGGCCTGCCGTTCGACACGCCGCCGCAGTTCGCCCCGCTTGACGAGACGGCCGAGCCGCGGCCCGAGAGCTCGTACGCGCTCGCCAAGCTGGCCGGTGAGACCATGGCCGCCCAGTTCGCGCGGCGCACCGGCGTGCCGCACGTCGGCCTGCGCATCTCGAACATCATGGAGCCCGACGACTACGCCCAGTTCCCCTCCTACTGGACCGATGCCCACCTTCGCAAGTGGAACCTCTGGGGTTACGTGGACGTGCGCGACGTGGCCCAGGCCTGCCGTCTGGCCCTGACGGCGGCGGTCGCGGGCGCGGAGGTCTGCATCGTGGCTGCGGACGACACCGTCATGACGCGCGATTCGGCGGACCTCATGGCCGAGGTGTTCCCGCAGGTGCCGCTCCGCCGCGAGCTGCGCGGGCGCGAGACGCTGCTCGCGATCGACCGGGCACGGCGGCTGCTCGGCTATGCGCCGACCCACCGCTGGTCGGACCACGTCCCCCAGCCCTAGGAGCGCGCGGAGCGACGGCGGGCCGCCAGCATCGCCCGCCGTCGGTGGCGCGGCGCGGGTCAGTCGCCCCCGAGCTCGCCGGCGCGGTACGCGGTGAGGTACTCCATCGCGAACATGTCCACGCCCGTCAGGACGTCGGCGGCCATCCGGAACGGCTTGGCGTCGCGGTCCATGGCGCTGACGCGCCCGGGGCTGACCACGTTGGGGTCCACGATGCCGGAGTCCACCCCGGCGTCGATTGCGAGGGCGAGGAACACGTCGTTGACCAGCTTGCGGTTGGGCAGCCCGAACGACACATTGGACAGGCCGCCCGTGAGGCGGACCTCCGGCCCGTGCTCCGCGCGGAACTGCCGCACGGCGCCGAGGAAGTTGTTGCCCGACTCGGCGTCCACCCCCACCGGGAGGACCAGCATGTCCACGTGGCAGTCGGCCGGGACGATGCCCCGCTCCAGCGCCTGGGCGTAGATGGCGTTGGCGTTGTCCATGCGCCCTTGCACGGTGCTGGGCAAGCCGCCGATGCCCGCCGCCGACAGGACCACCGACGCGCCGTTCGCGGCCGCGAGGTCCAGCGCCTCGGGTCGCTCCGCTGAGGCGGAGTTGAGCATGAGCGGGCCCTTGGGCCGGGTGGAGGCGCGGAACCCGGCCTCCAGGACCGTGAGGGACGAGCTGTCCAGCGAGAGCGGCACGCCGACGGCGCCCTCGAGCAGCCCCACCAGCCACTCCATCGCCCGCACGCGAACACCCTCGTCAGGGCTCATCTCGTCCACGTTCACGTCGAGGAAGTGAGCGCCGTTGCGCTGCTGACGGATGGCCGCGGCGATCAGGTAGTCGCGACCGGCCCGCGCGGCCTCCTCGGAAACCTCGCCGGTCAGCTTGGCGTCGAGCGCGCCGTCGCCGCCCATGCCCAGCAGCAGCGCGTTGCGGATGTGCTTGACCTTGTTCTTGGCGAACTCAGCCGATGTCGCCACGGGCGAGCAGATGGGGCAGGTCCGGTCGGCACCGGTCACCGCGTCCTTGAACGCCACGGCCTCGACGCCGTCCACGGTCACGACGTTCTTGCCCTGGCGGGCGAAGCTGCGGGTGGCGTGGATGTTCTCGCCGATGATGGTGAACGGGACGCGGTCGGCCGGTGTCATGCGGGTCTCCTGGGTGTGCTGGCGTGAGCCCTGCTGGCGTGAGCCCTGCTGGCGTGCCGGCGAGCGGGACAACCCGGCGGCCTGGGATGCTCGGAGTCGATCTTGCGCCTTGCGGACCTGCCGCCGCCCCTCGGGCTGCCAGCCGAGACGGGACGCGGCGGCCGCAGCGAGCCCAAGTCTAGCGGGCAATCGATTGCGTCACTGACCCGGCCCGGCAGCCCCAGGGCCCGGTCCCGGCACCTCGCCGGGTACGGCGGCGCCTCAGCCGCGGGTCTTGCGCTCGGCGATCGCGCACCAGTCCCACAGGCGCTGCGGGTCGCTGCGGGCGGTGCTGATGTCCTTGAGCGTGAACTCCACCGGGCAGCCGTTGGCGCGGGTGGCCGCGAGCACGTCGTCGAAGTCCCTCTCGGCCATCCCCGGGACCCACTGGTCCATGGCCACCATCGCCGGGTTGGGCTTGCGGCTGTAGACGTAGTCGGGGCCGATCTTCTCGGCCGCGATGTCCACCTTGGCCCAGGGGCTGATCGAGATCTTGCGCACGTTGGGGATCCTGCGCACGGAGTCGATGCGCCCGTGCAGCGGCTCGCAGCAGCCGAACTGGGCCAGGCCGTAGCGCGCGTAGTAGGGCGCGTAGTAGTCGGGGATGAACTCGTCGAACGTCGCCTGGCCGACGGACACGAACAGCTGGCTGCGGCCGCAGATCCAGACATCCTTGGCGCGAACGCGGTCCGGGTCGAAGCCGGGTGCCGGCAGCTGCGTCGTCTGGGCGCCGGTGCAGTGGATCCGGTCCTGGTCATAGCCCAGCAGGCCCTTGGCCTCGAGCTGGTCCAGCTCCGCCATGCGGACCTCGAGATACCGCCGGGCGATGTTGTGCAGGTGCTCAGGGCGGTCCATGAAGTCCATGAGGATGGGCTCGGTGCCGCGGAACTGCTCGATGTCGTCCCACAGGCAGTACGCCAGCTGGTTGCCCTCGAAGCCGTGCCAGCCCTGCATCCGGACGCCCATGATGCCGTCGAGGCACTCGTGGGCCCTAGCCTCGATCGCGGCGTTGGCCGTTTCGTCGAGCCACAGCTCCGGCTCCCTGAACTTCTCGATGTCCTCGGGGTTCGCCAGCTGGTCGCTGTAGCTGTGGCTCTGGACGATGTTGCCCTCGCCCTGGTCGAGCGTTGCCTCTTGGATCTCCAGGCCCCAGCCGGTGGTGCGGATGGCCTTGCCGAAGTCCAGGTACGGGCGAACCACCATGTCCACGCGCATGTGGCGCCAGCGGTAGAGCTCCCGGCGGAGGCGGGCCTCCAGCTCTCGCGTGAACGGGTGGGTGGAGACCACCGCCAGCTCCTCGGCGGCGAGAACGCCCGGCCGCGAGAGCTCGTGCCACGGGACCTCGTCGATCATCGCCATGGCGCGCTCGGGCCGCAGGTCGTTGAGCGCCTGCCACTCGCGGATCCGCTCCTGCTGCACGGGAAGGGCGGCGATCTCGGCGAGCCGGGTGGCGAGCTCGCGGACGACGGCGACGTCGGCCTGCGGCAGGCCGGTGCTGGTCTCGGTGGTCATGGCTTCTGGTCCCTCTGCGGACGTGTCGGTGTTGCGGCGCCGCTGCCCTACCGGGCCAGCAGGCGGCGGGCGAGGTCCACGGCGGCCCCGGCGTCGGGGGCGTGGCCGTCGGCGCCGATCTGGGCGGCGAACTCGGGGGTGGTGGGGGCGCCGCCGATGACGACGCGG
>JAKAHL010000070.1 GCA_021815005.1 Chloroflexota bacterium | reverse complement strand
CACCTCGCCGGGCTCTTGCGCCAGCGGAGCCTCCTTGAGGCCCTCGGTCATGGGGGAGCGGACGAACCCGGGGCGGACCACCATGACGTGTACGCCGTCGGCCCGAACCGCCTCCGCGAGCGGGCCGGACACGCGGCCGGCCCGCGCCGCGCGCGCCGCGAGGGCGCCTAGGGCGTATCCCCCGCCGAAGATCCCGTGGCCCCGGTCCGTGACCCGGCCGTCCGGTCCCCGGCCGATCACGTTCCCGCCGGTGGACACCGGGACCACGAGGCCCACGCCGTCGGCGGTGCCGCAGCGCAGGACCGCCAGCGTGTCGTTGGCAGCCATGACCCGCGTTCCCGGCAGCCGCTCCGCCAGCGCCGCCTCCATGGCCCTGGCGTGCGCAGGCCGATCCAAACCGGCACCGGCGACGTAGACGAGCGCCGGCGCGATCGGGCCGGAGGCGCGCAGCGCCAGCACGGCGATCCGATCGGCCGCCACCGCCAGCCCGTGCCGCTTGGGGTTGGCGCCGTCACCCTCCGCCCGGCCCACCGGCGTCCCGTCCGTGAGCACCGCGAGCGCGACGGTCTTGGTGGCGCCCGCGTCCACCCCGACCAGCCGGGCCGCCCCGGGATCGGTCACGGGGCGGCGGTCACTGGGCGGCGGTCACGGGGCGGCGCCGGGCGCACCCGCGATCTCGGCGATCGGGCTCCCGCCGGCAACCCGCACCAGCACCGCTGGGACCACGCGGCAGGCCTCGTCCACCTCGGCGTCCGTCGTGGTCCTGCCGAGCGAGATCCGGAGCTGACCGCGCGCGACATCATCGGGGAAGCCCATCGCGGTGAGCACGTGGCTGACCTCGGCCGAGCCCGAAGCGCACGCCGAGCCCGTGGACACGGCGATCCCCTCGAGATCCAGCGCCAGGGCCACGGAGCCCCCCTCGAGCCCACGCGCCACGAACGAGGCGATGTGCGGCAGCCGCTCCGTGGGGTGGCCCGTCGCCTCGGCGAGCCCGGTCGCCACCACGGCTGCCTGCAGGCGGTCACGCTGGGCCCGGACGCGCGGCAGCAGGTCCGACCGCTCCGCCGCCCGCAACTCGAACGCCCGAGCCATGCCCACGGCGCCGGCCACGTTCTCCGTGCCCGCCCGCCGGTGCCGCTCCTGGCCGCCGCCGTGCTGCTGGGCAAGGACGTGGGTGCCCCGCCGGATCCAGAGCGCCCCGATGCCCTTGGGGCCCTCCACCTTGTGGGCGGCGAGCGACACGAGGTCCGCGCCGAGGGCCTCCACGTCGAACTCGGTCCACGGCGCGGCCTGCACGGCGTCCACGTGCAGCAGGATGCCCCGTCGCGCCCGCACCCGGCCGACGATCTCCGCGATCGGCTGGAGCGTGCCCACCTCGTTGTTGCCCAGGATCACCGATACCAGCGTCGTCCGGTCGTCGAGCGCGCGCGCCAGCGCATCTGGGTCCACGCGGCCGAGCCGGTCCACGCCCACCTCGACCGCCTCGAAGCCGAACTTCTCCAGGTAGCGGAGGGCATGGTGGGTGGCGTGGTGCTCCACGGCCGTCGTCACCAGGCGGTTGCCGCGCGAGCGGCCCGCCCAGGCCGCGCCCTTGAGGGCGAGGTTGGTCGCCTCCGTGCCGCCGCTGGTGAACACGATCTCGCGGGGGTCCGCGCCGATCGACCGGGCCAGCCGCTCGTGGGCGTCGTCGAGCGCCTCGCGGGCAGCGCGGCCGAAGGCGTGGGCCGACGAGGGATTGCCGAACGTGCCGCCCAGGAGGGGCAGCATGCCCTCGAGCACCTCGGGGCGGAGGGGGGTCGTGGCGGCGTGGTCGAGGTAGATCGGCATGGCCCCCGATTGTACGACCGGCCTGGCGGGCGGTCCCGCGCCCCGGCCGGGCGTCGCTAGCGGCCCCGCCTGGCGCTACTCACGCTCGGTGGTGCGCGCCATGTCGTACGCCCGGCCCCGCTCCTTCTCGCGGTCCTGCTTGCCGAGGATGCGCTTGCGCAGGCGGATCGCCGTGGGCGTGACCTCCACCAGCTCGTCCGCCCCGATGAACTCGATCGCGCTCTCGAGGGTCAGCGGACGCGGAGGCGTGAGGCGCAGCGCCTCGTCGTGGGCGTGCGTGCGGATGTTGGTGAGCTTCTTCTCCTTGCACGCGTTCACGTCCATGTCGCCCGGGCGCGCGTTCTCGCCCACGACCATGCCCTCGTAGACGTCCACGCCCGAGCCGATGAACAGGTCCGACCGGTCCTGCAGGTTGAACAGCGCGTACGCGTTGGAGGTCCCCTGCCGGTCTGAGACCAGCACGCCGTTGGTGCGGTGCGTGACATCGCCCGCCCACGGCCCGTAGCCCTCGCCGATCTGGTGGAGCAGCGCCGTGCCGCGCGTCTCGGTGAGCAGCTGGCCTCGGTAGCCGATCAGGCCGCGCACCGGCAGCACGAACTCCATCCGGACGCGGCCGTCGGCATCGGTGCTCATCTGGTCGAGGCGGCCCTTGCGGCCGGCCATCGCGGTCTGCACCTCGCCGATGAAGTCGGGCGGGATGTCGATGGTGATCCGCTCGTACGGCTCCATGACCTCGCCGCCCACCTCGTGGAGGATGACCTCCGGCCGGGAGACGGTGAGCTCGTAGCCCTCTCGGCGCATCTGCTCGATCAGCACCGCGAGCTGGAGCTCGCCGCGGCCCCGGACCTCGAACGTGTCGCCGGACTCGGTGGGCCGGACCTGGATGGAGACGTTGCCCAGCACCTCGCGTTCGAGGCGGGCCTTGATCTGGCGCGACGTCACGTACTTGCCGTCGCGGCCGCCGAGCGGCGAGGTGTTGACGCCGAAGGTCATCCGCAGGGTGGGCTCGTCCACGTCGAGACGGGGCAGCGGACGCGGGTCCGAGGGGTCGGTCAGCGTGTCGCCGATGGTGACCTCTGGCAGGCCGGCCACCGACACGATCTCGCCGGGGCCAGCCTCCGCAATATCCACGCGCTCCATGCCGCGCGCCGTCTGGAGGCTGGTCACCGTGCCCGACAGGGTCACCGTGCGCCCCGGCTCGACCGTGCCCGAGGCGTCCTCCGCCTCCTCGCGCAGCACGCTCACCCGCTGGCCCACGCGGATCGTCCCGTTGCGGATGCGACCCACGGCCATCCGGCCCACATACTCGTTCGCCGACAGGTTCGTGACCAGCAGCTGGAGCGGGTGGCCGGGCTCGAACGTCGGCGCGGGCGTGACCGCCACGAGCAGGTCCAGCAGCGGGCGCAGGCTGGTCCCGGGCACCGCCAGGTCGCGCGTCGCGGTGCCGAGCTTGGCGTTCGTGTAGACGACCTGAAACTCGATCTGGTGCTCGTCCGCCCCCAGGTCCATGAACAGCTCGTACACGTCGTCGAGCACGTCGGCCGGGCGCGCATCGGAGCGGTCGATCTTGTTCAGCGCCACCACCACCGGCAGGTGCCGCGCCATCGCCTTCTGGAGCACGTAGCGCGTCTGCGGCAGCGGGCCCTCGGCCGCGTCCACCAGCAGCAGCACGCTGTCCACCATCAGCAGCGAGCGCTCCACCTCCCCGCCGAAGTCCGCGTGGCCGGGCGTGTCCACGATGTTCAGCCGCACGCCGCCATGCTCGATGGTGGTCTGCTTGGCGAGGATCGTGATGCCCTTCTCGCGCTCGAGGTCCATCGAGTCCATCACGCGGTCCACAACCGCCTGGTTGTCTCGGAAGACGCCGGTCTGGCGGAGCATCGCGTCCACCAGGGTGGTCTTGCCGTGGTCCACGTGGGCCACGATCGCGACGTTGCGCAGGTCGGCGCGGACGACCGTGGGGATGGCGGTGGCTGTGGGCACGGCAGGGCTGGGGGTGTCGCTCATGGGCACGGCAAGTGTCGCACATGCGCCGCAAGCGGGCGCCCGGCGGCACGCGCACCGCCGGATCGCGTCGCCGACGCCGCGCACCCTCCCCTTCCGTGGGGGTGTCTGAGGCCGATTGGCCCATCGTCACTCCCCCGGGACCGGTGCACACTCACCCTGCCGGGGGTCACGATCTCCGGGCCGATGCGAGACCCCCTATGCCGACCGACGCCACGCCTGGACCGGCCGCCATCCCGCCTCCTGGGTCTGATCGACTCGCGGGGCTGAGCCTGCGCGCGATCTGGCGCTCGAGCCCGGACCCCGTGTTCATCAGGGACCCCGCTGGGCGGTACCTCCTCGTCAACGCCGCCTACGAGGCCCTCCACGGCCACGCCGAGGGCGAGCTGGTCGGCCACGCGGACGCCGAGTTCCTGTCCCCGGAAGCGGCGGCCCGGGAGGCGGCCGACGACGCGCGGGCCACGGGCGGCTCGGGCCCCGTCGTCAGCCGCGAGGCAACACTCGATGCCAGCGGCCGGGCGATCGTCCGCGAGACGGTCCGGTCCGCCGTCCGGGACGACGAGGGGACGCTCCTGGGCGTGCTCGGCGTGGTCCACGACGTGACCGCCGTCCTCGAGACGGAGGCGAGGCTCGCGGACCGCAGCCGCATGTTCGAGGCCATGGTGCGCCAGTCGGCGGACCCCATGGCGCTGGTGGACCTGGCAACCCTGCGCTTCGCCGAGTTCAACGAGGCTGCGTGCGCCCGCCTGGGCCTCGCGCGCGAGGCGTTCGCCCAGCTGACGGTGCCGGACATCGAGGCTCCCTCCCACCGCGGCGACTTCCAGCGGGCCGTGGAGCGCGCCTCCGCTGACGAGCCGGTCCGCCTCGTCAGCCGCCAGCGGCGCCGCGATGGCGAGGAGCGGGACGTGGAGGCCAGCGTGCGGACGCTCGCGATCGCCGGCCACGCCTACGCGGCCCTGGTCTGGCGCGACGTGACCGACGCGATGGCCTACGAGAGGATCCTGCTCGCGAGCGAGCGCCGCTACCAGACCCTGTTCGACACCGCGTCGGTCGCCGTGCTGGTCCAGGACGGGACGACCGGCGAGGTCCTGGAGGCGAACCGGACGGCGCTCGCCCGCTTCGGCGCGGCGTCCGTCGCGGACCTCACGCTCGAGCGCATCTTCCCCGGCGATGCCCCCTACTCGCTGGCCGACGCGCGCGAGTTCATGCGCCAGGCGCTGGACGGGTCGCCCTGCCGCTTCGAGTGGCGGACCGTCCTCGACGACGGCCGCGTCCGGTGGGAGGACGTGACCCTTCAGCCGGTGGCCATCGACGGCGCCATGCGCGTGGTTGCCGTGGCCGCCGACATCACCGGCCGGAAGGCGGCCGAGCTGGACCTGGACTTCCACCGCCGCCACCTCCAGGAGATGGTGGACCAGCGAACCGCGGAGCTGGCCGCGGTCAACCGTCGGCTGATGCTGGCGGACCTGCGCCTGCGCGCCATGTTCGACTTGGAGCAGCGGGCGGGGACGATGGACGAGCGGTCGCTGCTTCGCCACGGCCTCGAGGAGGCGGTGCGCCTCACGGGCAGCAAGGTCGGCTACGTCCACTACGTCAACGACGACGAGACGATCGAGCTCGTCACCTGGTCCCGCGACACGCTCGCCCAGTGCGAGGCTGTGTTCGACAGCCACTACCCGATCGGGCGAGCTGGCCTGTGGGCCGACGCGTACCGGACCGGGGCGCCGGTCATCCACAACGAGTGGGCGAGCACGCCCAACCGCCGGGGCGTGCCGGAGGGCCACATCGCGCTGACCCGGCACATGGGCGCGCCCGTGAAGGAGGGCGGCCGGGTGCGGATGCTGATCGGCGTGGGCAACAAGGAGCTGCCCTACACCGAGGCCGACGCCGACGAGCTGACGACGATCGGGACCGACCTCTACGGCATTGCCATGCGGCGCCGCGCCGAGCTGGCCCTCGCCGACGCGCGCGACGCCGCCGAGGCCGCGAGCCGCGCCAAGTCCACGTTCCTCGCCAACATGAGCCACGAGATCCGGACGCCGATGAACGCGATCATCGGCCTCGCGCACCTGCTGCGCACCGAGTCGCACTCGGACCGGCAGGACGCGTTGCTGGGCAAGATCTCCGAGGCCGCCGAGCACCTGCTCCGCATCATCAACGACGTGCTGGACCTGTCCAAGATCGAGGCCGGCAAGCTGACCCTCGAGCCCACCGACTTCGTCCTCGCGGACGTGCTCGAGCGGGTGCGCTCCCTGGTGGGCGTCAGGGCCGGCGAGCGGAACCTCCAGTTCGCGCTGGCCGTGGACCCGGACGTGTCTGACGTCCTCCACGGGGATGGCCTGCGCCTCGGCCAGATCCTGCTCAACCTGGCCGGCAACGCCGTCAAGTTCACCACCCAGGGCACGGTCGAGATCGGGGTCAGTCGGACAGCCTCGTTCCGTGACGGGGTCCGGTTCACGGTCCGCGACACGGGCATCGGCATCGCCCCGGGCGACCTCGCCCGACTGTTCGCCTCGTTCGAGCAGGGCGACGCCTCCACGACTCGGCAGTACGGCGGCACGGGCCTCGGGCTGGCGATCTGCAAGAGCCTCGCCACCATCATGGGCGGAAGGATCACGGTTGAGAGCGCGCCCGGCCAGGGCTCCACGTTCACGGTGGACCTGCCGCTGCCCGCGGCGCAGGAGGCGGCGCTCCGGACCCGCCACGAGCGGGCGCGGCCGCGCGCCAGCGTCGTCGCGCGACCCGGGGCCAGGGTGCTGCTCGCCGAGGACTCGCCGGTGAACCAGCAGGTGGCCGGCGAGCTGCTGGCGCTGGCCGGGGCCGTGGTTGACATTGCCGGGGACGGCAGGGCGGCCGTGGACGCGGCGGCGCTCCACGAGTACGACCTGATCTTGATGGACGTGCAGATGCCGCGTCTCGACGGGCTTGAGGCCACCCGACGGATTCGCCGCCTGCCCGGCCGCGCCGCGGTGCCCATCGTGGCCATGACCGCGAACGCCTTCGAGGATGACCGGCGCGCCTGCCTGGAGGCGGGCATGGACGACCACCTGGCCAAGCCGGTGGACCCCGACCGGCTGTACGCCGCCCTGGAGCGGTGGGTCCCGGCCCGTGCCGGGGCCGCGCCCGACCCGAGCCCGGCCGCCGAGCCCCGGGGCTCGGCGGCGCCCGGCGTCGGGCCTACGGTCCCCGACGACGTGCTGGCCGCGCTCGCCGCGATCCCCGGCCTGGATGTCGGGCCGTGGCTCGACAGCGGCCCGTCCGCGCGGCGCAACTACGTCTCGCTCCTCCGCCGCTTCGCCGGCCTGCACGCGTCCGACGTCGCGACCGCCCGGACGCGGCTCGCCGCGCTGGAGCCCGCCAAGGCCGCCAGAACGCTCCGCACGCTCGGGCGCGTGGCCGGGGGGCTAGGCCTCGCGGACGTGGGGCGAGACGCCGAGGCGGTCGAGGCCGCGCTGGCGGGCGGTGCGGACGCCGGCGCGGTCGCGGGGCAGCTGGACGCGCTCGAGTCGCGGCTGGCCGAGGCGATCGCGCACATCGTCGCGGCCGGGATCGAGCCCGAGTCCGACCTCGAGCCGATCTCGCCGTAGCCGTCGCGCGTCCGACGCCCCGCGCGCGACTACACTGCTGGTCCCGCCCGAGGAGCCCACATGACCGTCGCCGCCGTCATCCTCGCGCCCTCGCCGGCCGACGCACTCGCCGACGCCGAGGGCACCCCTGCGGTCCGCCGGATCGCCGCGGCCGCCTGGGCCGGCGGCGCCACGCCCGTGGTGGTGGCGTGCCCGGACCCCGGCGGCGCCGTCGCCGCCGCGTTGGGCACGGCCGGGGCCGTGCTCGCCGACGTGCCTGCCGACGCCACCAGCACGGCCGCGCTCCTAGGCGGCGGGTTGCGTGCCGCGACCGATCTGGTCGCCGCAACGAGCGCCGCCCTCGTCTGGCCGGCGCGCCACGCCTGGGCCGACGCCGAGACCGCGACCACGCTGATCGAGGCGCACGGGTTGATGCCGCACGCCGTGCTCCGGCCCGCCTGCGCCGGCGTCGCCGGCTGGCCCGCCCTGCTGCCCCTTGCGGCCCTGCTGCGGGTCGCCGCCAGCACCGCGGCCGGCACCGGGATCACGGCCGCCGACCTGGAGGCCGCCCTCGACGAGCTGGCCGCGGACGGCCTCCCGATCAGGCTGGTGGACACCGGTGATCCGGGGGTCACGCACGCCGTCACCGTCCGGCGGGCCGCGCTGCCGCCGTTCCACGGCCCCCCGCCCCCTCGCGATGACGTCACCGCCCCGCCTGACGTGGAGCCCTCGGCCCCGCCCCGGTCGCGCGGCGCCGACTCGGTGGCAGAGAACTAGCTCCGGGTCGCCCCGGCCCCGGGCGGTCGGCTCGGGGCACCGGCCCCGCCGCGCGGCACGGGCCGGGCGAACGGGAGGCTGGCCCTCCGTCTCAGCCGGGACGTGCCCGATCCGGTGGCCGCCCGGCGCGGGGCGCGCCGG
>JAKAHL010000069.1 GCA_021815005.1 Chloroflexota bacterium | reverse complement strand
GGGGCCCGTGGCACGTCCGGCCGGGTTGGCCGATGATGGCGCCATGCACCTGGCGCCCCCTTCGACCGCGGCCGGCCCGGTCACGCCCGAGCAGCCGGACCCGCCGCCCTCCGCCGGGCGCGCCCGGGCCGGCTCGAGGCGTGGCTCGGCGGGGCCAATGCGCCTGCCGGGCTGGCGTCGGCTGCTGTTCGCCCTCCTCTCGGTCGGCCTGCTGGCCTTCGTCGTGAGCCAGTTCACCAGCGTGGGCGAGCTCGGGGCGAGCGTCTCGGGTGCCGACTGGCGCTGGCTCGCCGTGGCCGCGATCCTCCAGGCGGCGTTCTTCCTCCTCTACGGCGGCCTGTACCGCTACGGCCTCGCCGCGGTCGAGGTCCGCAGCAGCGCTCTGCGACTGGTGCCCGTGCTGCTCGCGTCGATCTTCGCCAAGACGGTCCTGCCCCTGACGGCCGCCCCGGCAGCGGCCGTGTTCATCGACGACGCCACCGCGAGGGGCGAGTCGGGCCCGCGGACGGCCGTGGCGATGATCGTGGTGCTCGTCGTGGACCTCCTTACCGCGCTCCCGTTCGTGGTCGCCGGCGCCGTGGCCCTGGTCGCGCGCGCCACGCTGGTGGGGTTCGCGCTGGTGGGGGTCGCCCTGTTCGTCGTGTTCATCGCCGCGCTGCTCGCGGGCATGGGCCTCGCTGCCCGATGGCCGGCTCGACTCGCGGCGCTGCTCGGCATCCTCGGCGCGACGGGCAACCGGGCGCTCGCCCGCATCGGCCGGCCCGAGGCGATCCCCTCCGACTGGGGCGCCCGGACAACCGACCAACTGGTGGCCGGGGTCGCGTCCGCGCCGCGCCATCCCCGCGAGCTCGCGGTTGCGACGGCCTTCGGCATCGCCATCCACGCGGTCAACCTCGCCGGCCTCGCCGCCCTGTTCCTCGCCTTCGGGCAGCCCCTCGACCCGGTCGCCGTCGCTGCCGGGTTCGGCATGAGCATCGTGTTCTTCATCGTCTCGATCGTCCCGGACGGGATCGGTGCCGTCGAGGGGGCGATGGCGCTCGTGTTCGTCGGCCTCGGGATGGCACCCGCGGCGGCCGTCGTGGTGACCATCGCGTACCGGGTCCTCAACGTCTGGATCCCGGTCGGGCTGGGCTTCGCGTTTGCGCGCTCCCTGCGCCTGTTCGGCGGTCGCGACCATGGCCGGACCGCCGCCGAGCCGCCCGAGGCCGAGGTCCTGCCGCCCGCCGCCGAGCCGCAGGCGCGGATGACCGCGAGACCGGACGCCTCCACGTAAGCCTCCGTCCCGCGTCCCGGCGCGCGCGCTGCGAGGCGTCGGCGCTCCCGGCCACGTGGCTGGACCGTCATCGGGCCGCGGCGCCTCGCCTCAGGTTCCTGGCGGCAGCGCGTGCTCCGCGAAGCGGGCCAGCGCGTTGGCCAGGCGCATCTGGCGCGGGGTCCGGGCGCGGACGCGGAGCAGGTCCGGGCTCGCGACCACCAACGCCACGCAGCGCGCGCGCGAAGTGGCCACGTTGAGGCGGTTGAGCGAGTACAGGAACTCCATGCCGCGCGGGGCGTCGGCGGGGGAGCTGGTGGCCATCGAGTAGAGGGACACGGGCGCCTGCTGCCCCTGGAACTTGTCCACCGTGCCGACGCGGGCTCCCGCGGGCAGCGAGGCCTCCAGCAGGCCGACCTGCGCGTTGTACGGCGTGATGACGAGCACGTCGTCGAGGCCGATCGGCCGCGTGGCGGCCTCCTCGCTGACCCAGGTCCAGCGCCGGGACAGGAGCTCGTCCACGACCTGTGCCACGGCTGCCGCCTCCTCGGGCGAGGCGTTGGCGTTCCCCTCGTGGGGGACCAGGAGCAGGCGCACGCCGGCGCCCGCGAGATCGCTGTCGTCGGGTCCCCGCAGGGCTTGGCGGTCCAGACCCGCGATTGGCGAGAGGCGCCCCTCGTAGAACGCGTCCGAGGTGAACGAGCAGATGGCCGGGTGGAGCCGCCGCGTGTGCTCGAGGAAGATGCCGCGCTCGGGCGGCATCGTGGCCTCGCCGTCGAGCAGGTGGGCCAGGGCGGAGCGCTCGGCGCCGGGCGGGTGCGAGCCCGTGACGGGCTGGTCCAGCTGCTGCGGGTCGCCGAGCAGGACCAGCGACGCCGCCGCCGGCGCCACGGCGACCGCGTTGGCCAGCGACAGCTGGCCCGCCTCGTCGATGACCAGGACGTCAAGGGCGCCGGCGAACTCGGGGCGGGCCCAAGTCCAGGGGGTGCCGCCGACGACGTCCAGCTCGCCCTCCTCGAGGGCCCGGGCCGCGTCGCCGTTCCGGCTGAGCGGTCTTGCCCCGGCGAAGGTGATGCGTCCGTCCCGGTCCGTGCGCTGGCCGATCCGGGGCACCGCCCGCCCCTCGCGTCGCGCGACCCCCTCCACCTCCTCGAGGAGGTGGCCGATCACCTTGTGGCTGTTGGCGGTGACCCCCACGCGCAGGCCACGCTCCGCGAGGGCGATCGCGATCCGGGCGCCGATGTACGTCTTGCCCGAGCCGGGCGGGCCCTGGATGGCGAGGTAGCTCTGGTCCAGCGCGAGCGCCGCGGCGACGGCCGCCGCCACGGCGTCGTCGCCCTCGGCCCGGACGGGAGCGCCCGGCGCCTGCCCGGCCCGCGGCGGCTCGCGCAGCAGGAGGTCCCGCCCGGCGCGGCACGGCCCCGGCCCGGCGATCCCGTGGTCCGCCACCCACTCCGCCGTGCGCTGGAGGCTGCGCTGCAGCTCGGCGGGCGTCACGCGGTCGTAGGGCAGGACCGCCCTGATCGCCCCGGGGTCCTCGAGTCGGCCGTGCTTGAGGTCGATCGTGCGGGCCGCCTCGTCAAGGGCGACTACCTCGCCCGGGTCCGTGTCGTTCTGGGCCCGCACCCCGCCGCCGACCCTGACCCCGTGCTCCTGCTCGGGGAAGCGGTAGCGGTACACGACGGAGCGCTTGACGGCGCCCACCTCGCCCGCGTACTCGAGGCCGCCGAGCGCCTCCCGGTCCTCCACGCGGTCCTCATCGGACATGTCGTTGAGGAAGTGGAACCAGCGCTGCCAGAAGGACTTCTCCTCGCGCCGGTGGAACCACAGCAGGTTGGCCAGGAGCCAGCGCCCGTGCGCCTCCGCACTTGCCCCATCGGTCCCGCCCGGGGCGAGGCGCTCGGCGAGCTCGGCGACCCGCGCGATGGCCTCGGCCAGCGGCTCCGGCGCCTCCGGCGCCCGTGGGCCCGGGCGCGGCAGCTCCCTGCCGAGGCGCTCGGCAAGGGCTGGGCGGACGGCGCCCTCGAGCCAGTCCCGCAGCATGAGCGTCGACACCACGTCGTCGCGGTTGTACGAGGCGATCCGCGCCAGGGCCTCCTCGCCATGCTCGCCCTCGGCACCCTGCAGCCACGCCTCGAAGGCCGCGATGGAGCTGCCCGCGTCGCGCAGGTCCGTCTCGCGCTCAAACGCGTACAGGCGCTCCAGCTTCTTGATGGAGTAGCTCTCCACCGACGCGCGGATGCCCTGCCGGACGACGTGGAACAGGTCCACGAGGGTGCCCGCGCGCAGCAGCGCGTCCACCTCGTCCTCGCGCGTGCCGTATCTGCCCATCAGGCGCCGGAGCGCGGTGGGCTCATACGGGGCGTAGTGGTAGATGTGGACCGACGGGTCCCGCGCCAGCCGATCCGAGAACAGGTCCATGAGGCGCTCGAACGCCGCCCGCTCGGCGGCCTCGGTGACGTCGCCGCGCCCGTCGCGCGACCAGATGGCGTGGAACGCGGGCTGCGGCCGCCCGTCCGGGCCCGGCTCCGTCTCCCCCGGCTCGAGCACGCCGAACAGGTAGTCGATGCCGTCCTCGCCCGCGTACGGATCGCCCTCGATGTCGAAGAACAGGTCCCCCGGGCGCGGCTCCGGCAGCGCCAGCAGCCCCCGGCCGGGCTCGAGCCCGCCATCCCGGTCGAGCGGGGGGTCGGCCAGCTCCCAGAGCCGCCCCCCGCCGCGCGAGGTGTCCCGGACCTGGATGGCCGCCTGGTTCCGCACCCGCTCGAGGCCCTGCGCGCCGACGCCCGCGAGCGGCGGCCTCATCGGCAGCGCCAGCCCGGCCAGCCGCGTGCGCGTGTCCACGCCGCGTTCGGCCAGCGCCCGCCGCTGACGCGACGAGATCCCGGCGACGAGCGAGAGGTGGTCGTCCGCGCGGCGGCGGGCCGAGCACACGTCGTCCCAGCGGCAGACATCGCAGTGCTCAACCGGCTCCGGGTACGTGCCGGGGGGCGGGTTCGCGGGGACCGTTTCGGCCACGTGCGCCTCGAACAGGCGCTTGGCCAGCCGGAAGTAGGCCATGAAGTCGCCGACGCGGAACGTGGCCGTCTCGTGCGCCCGGCCGCCGAGGACCACGTGCAGGCGCTCGGGCTCCACGCCCTGGATCCGTTGGAGCCCCTCCACGTACGAGCAGATCTGCAGGATGGCGCTGCTCTTGACGTGGCGGGCGAGCTTGGTGTCCGCCACCTCGTAGCTCCAGGGGCCGAGGGCGCTGGGACGCTCCACCCGCAGCAGGAAGTCCGCGTGGCCGCGCCAGCGTCCGTCGAAGAACGTGGCCTGGTAGACGACGTCGGCCCCGGCGCGCAGGGCAGCCTCCGTCTCGGCCGCGGCGGCGCGGAGCTGCTCGGCCCGATCCGCGACGGACCCGTCCAGCTCGATCCGGGCCACCGTCCGGCCGCTGGCCTCGAGCTCCGCCAGGTAGCGAGCCTCGTGCTCGTAGCCGCGCTGCTGGATGACCCTGAGCTCCGGGTCGTCCCGCTCCGGGCGCGTCACCAGGCCCGCCAGGCGGGCGACCTCCAGGCCGGTGAGGTGCTCGCAGGCGAGGAAGCCGACGAGATCCGTTGCCGCGAAGACGCGGCTGCCGTCGAGGAGCTGCATGGAGGACCATCGTAGGGCCTCCCGCGACAGCTCTGATGGCACAGCTGGCTTCGCGCCCGCCCTTCATGGCCCGCGGCCGCCATCGGGCGACCGATGCGCCTGCGTCGTCCCGGCGGGCGGACCTGCTAGCATCGCGCCATCGCGCAGGCGATCCGCATCCAGACAGCGTCCGAGAGAAGCAGCTCGACGACGACGCGGGCAACCGGCGGCCCACCCGGGGCTGGCACGGTGCCAAGGCTGTACCCGATGCGGCAGGGTCCGACGGACCGGCACAGGCCGTGGAATGGCGTGCTGCCCGGCGGACTCCCATCGACCACGAATGGGAGCGTCTACACATGTCCAGTTCCACGTTGCCGCGCTTCGCCCGTCTCGCCACGTCCGAGTCGGTGACCGAGGGCCACCCCGACAAGCTCTGCGACCAGGTCTCGGACGCGGTCCTCGACGCGCACCTCGCGGGGGACCCGCTGGCGCACGTCGCCTGCGAGACGGTCGCGGCCGGCAATGCCGTGTGGGTCCACGGCGAGATCGCCTCCGCCGCCCGTGGCGTGGACCACGAGGCGGTCGTGCGCGCGGTCGTCCGCGAGATCGGCTACACGGACCCGGCGTACGGCCTCGACGCGGACACCTGCCGCGTGATCGTGGGCCTCCGGCAGCAGTCGGCCGAGATCGGCGCCGCCGTGGACGCGGGCGCGGACCTGGGCGCCGGCGACCAGGGGCTGATGTTCGGCTACGCCACCGACGAGACGCCCACCCTCATGCCGCTGCCGATCGACCTCGCCCACCGGCTGGCGCGGCGCCTGGCCGAGGTCCGGCGCGATGGCACCATCCCGTACCTGCGCCCCGACGGCAAGAGCCAGGTCACCGTGGGCTACGGCGAGGACGGGCGCCCGGCCGGCGTCGTCGCGGTGGTCGTGTCGGCACAGCACCACCCGGGCGTGCCGCTCGAGCAGATCCGGGCCGACCTGGAGCGCCACGTGGTCCGCGCGGTGGTGCCGGCGGAGCTCCTCGGCCCGTGGACGACGCTCCACCTCAACCCGTCAGGCTCGTTCGCGGTTGGCGGGCCCACGGGCGACACGGGCCTCACCGGCCGCAAGGTCATCGTGGACACGTACGGCGGGGCCGTGCCGCACGGCGGCGGCGCGTTCTCGGGCAAGGACCCGACCAAGGTGGACCGCTCCGGCGCGTATGCCGCTCGGCAGGCCGCCCGATGGGTCGTGGCCGAGGGTCTCGCGCGTCGCGCGCAGGTGTCCGTCGCCTACGCGATCGGCGTGCCGGAGCCGGTCATGGTCAGCGTGGACGCGTTCGGGACCGCCGCCGGGGGGCGAGCGGACGCCGACCTCGGGGCGCTGGTGGCGGGCCGGTTCGACCTGCGACCGGCGGCCATCATCGAGCGGCTCGGCCTGCGCCGCCCGATCTACCGCCCCACCGCGGCCTACGGGCACTTCGGCCGGGACGACCTCGACCTGCCGTGGGAGCGGGACGCGTAGGGCGCGTCAGGCGCGGGCGGGCGGGCCCGTATCGGCGACCGCAGCCGCGATCGCCGCCGACACCGCGGTCGTCATGGCCCCGAGGCTCATCGCCGGCACGTCCGCCGCCACGGTGCCCTCGAGCGCCGGCACGTGGACGAAGCCGGCTCGGGTGCCGGAGCCGTCCAGGGCCGCCAGCACCGAGTAGAGCAGGTGGTTGCACACGAAGGCCCCGGCCGTCGTGGACACCCCGCCGTCCACCCCGGCCGCGGCGATGGCGTCGGCCATGGCGCGGACCGGGACCGTCGCGAAGCGGGCTGCCGGTCCCCCCGGGCTGATCGGCTGCTCCGCGCGGCGCTCGCCGCGGTTGTCGGCGGTCGCGGAGTCGTCGAGGTTGATCCCGAGCCGCTCCACGGTGACTGTGCGCCGCCCCTGGGCCGCCCCGAGCATCAGCACGAGGTCCGGGCGCAGCCGCTCGACCTCGGCCAGGGCCACCTCGACCGAGGCCTCGTAGGCCGTCGGCAGGACGATCCCGCGAACGCGCGCGCCCGCGACGGACGTGCCGTCAAGGGCGACGGCGATCTCGCCGGACGGGTTGCGGCTCGCGCCCCCGAAGGGGTCGAAGCCGGTGAGCAGGACCACGAGGGCGTCGGGCACGGGCGGGCTCCGTTCCGGCCGGCGGGGGCAGACGTGGTCGGCTGCCGGGGGCGAGCACGTCGCCGCCCATTGTGCGGCGCGCCGGGGACCCATGCCCCGGGACCGGCCGAGAAACCGTCTCAGCCGTGCCACACAGCTGTCAGCGGCGACCGGCACACTGCGCGCGCGCTCGGGCCGGCACCATTCTCGCGAGGTACGCTGGGTCGCCGCCACCGGGGCGCGTCCGGCGCCGGCCGGCCGCAGTGCTCGCGTCACGAGGGGACCCGCGTTGTTCCGATTCGTCCACACCGGAGACCTGCACCTCGACAGCCCGTTCCTGGGCATCGGCGGCCAGGTCCCCCCGTCCATCGCGGAGGTGCTCCGCACCTCCACCCTGCGCGCGTGGCAGGCGATCGTCGCCCTCGCGCTGGACGAGCGCGCGGACTTCTTCCTCGTGGCCGGAGACGCGTTCGAGGGCTCGATCCGGACACTGCCGGGCCAGGTCGCCTTCCGGGACGGGCTGCGGCGCCTGGCGGACGCGGGCATCCCGTCGTTCGTGGTGACCGGCAACCATGATCACGAGGGCGACGACGGGTACATCCCGTCGGTCGAGTGGCCGTCGCTCGCGTATCGGTTCGGCCCGGCGCGCGTGGAGGGGCGGCCCGTCATCCGCGACGGCCGGGAGATCGCCCGGGTCTACGGCCAGGGCTACCGGCAGCAGGCGGTCCGTGACAACCTGGCGGCCGGGTTCCGCAGGGAGGCGGACGCGCCCTTCGCCATCGGCCTGCTCCACACGCAGGTCGGAGCGAGCGCCGACGGCGTCTACGCACCATGCACCATGGCGGACCTGCGCGCCGCGGAGATGGACTACTGGGCGCTCGGCCACGTCCACAAGCACGGGATCCTCTCAGACGCCAAGCCCGTCGTGGTGTACTGCGGGAACCCCCAGGGCCGAGACCCCGGCGAGGTGGAGCCGCGCGGGTGCTATCTGGTGACGGTGGGGGACGACAGGTCGGTCACCCCGGAGTTCCGGGTCGTGGACGAGGTTCGCTGGCAGCGCCTGGATGTCCCGGTCGGCGCGCTGGAGAGCGACGAGGCCATCGTCCGCGCCGCGGAGGCGGCACTGGACCGGGCGCGCACCGCGGCCGGCCGCTCCATCGTGGCGCGGGTGCGCCTGACGGGGTCGGGGCCTGCCCATGCCATCCTCGCCCGGCCCAACGCGGTCGCGGGCGTGCGGGACGTGGTCCGCGAGAGCCTGGGGGAGGGGAGCCCGTTCGCCTACCTCGAGTCGCTGGCGGACGCAACGCGGCCCGCGTACGACCGGGCGGCCCTGGCTGCCGC
>JAKAHL010000068.1 GCA_021815005.1 Chloroflexota bacterium | reverse complement strand
TCTCGGAACCGAGCGGTTCGCCGGGTTCATGCGGGCGGCGGCCGATCTCGTCGTGGCGCACGGGGGTACGCTCTCCGGCGAGCACGGCGACGGCCGGGCGAGGAGCGAGCTGCTGGAGCGCCAGTACTCCCCGAACCTGCTGGCCGCGTTCCGGGCCTGGAAGGCCGCCTGGGACCCGCGAGGCGCCCTCAACCCCGGGATCATCGTGGACCCGCTGCCGCTCGACGCGGACCTCCGGCGGCCGCGCCCGACGCTGCTCGCGCTGGAGCCGTCGCAGGCGTTAAGCTCCGACGGCGGCGACCCGCGGGCCGCGATGGAGCGGTGCATCGGGATCGGCAAGTGCGTGTCCGACATCGGCACCGGCCGCCTGTGTCCGAGCTACCGCGCCACGGGCGAGGAGCGTGACTCCACCCGGGGCCGGGCGCGCCTGCTGCAGGAGATGGCCGCGGGGACGCTGGCGGCCGACGGCTGGGCGAGCCCGGAGGTTCTGGGCGCGCTGGACCTGTGCCTCGGCTGCCGGGCGTGCCTCTCCGACTGCCCGACGGGCGTGGACATGGCCACGCTCAAGTCGGAGTTCCTCGACCACCACTACCGGGGCAGGGTCCGCCCGCGCGCCCACTACGCCCTCGGCCGGTTGCCCCTGTGGCTCCGCCGCGCCCGGCGCGTCCCGGGCGGCTGGCGCCTCGCCAACGCGGTCGCGGGGTTCGGCCTCACGCGACGGCTGGTCGCGCGAGCTGCCGGGCTGGCCGGCGAGCGGCGCTTTCCCCCGCTCGCCCCGCGCACGTTCGCGGCGGGGTTCCGTGGCCGCCCTCATCCTCCGGCGGCGTCGGGAGCGCCCTCGCGCCCGCGTGTCGTGCTGTGGCCCGACACGTTCACCAACCATCTCGCCCCGGGGGTGGGCGACGCGGCCGTCAGGGTGCTCGAGGCGGCGGGGTTCGAGGTGGCGCTGCCGCAGGACGAGGTGTGCTGCGGCCTCACCTGGCACACCACCGGCCAGCTCGACGGGGCGCGGCGCGTGCTCCGGGCCTCGCTCGGCGCGCGCGGGCTCGGGGGCGACGCACCGGTGGTGGTGCTCGAGCCCTCGTGCGCCGCGATGCTCCGTCGCGATCTCCCGGAGCTGCTGCCCGACGATCCCCGCGCGCCCGCGCTCGCACGCCGGGTCGTGACGCTGGCGGAGCTGCTCGACCGCGCGGGCTGGCGGCCGCCCGAGGCCGCGCCCGTGCACGCGATCGTCCAGCCGCACTGTCATCAGCAGGCCGTCCTGGGGGACGCCGCCGACCGGCGGCTGATGGCGGCCGCTGGAATCGAGGCCGACGAGGTGCTCTCCGGCTGCTGCGGTCTGGCCGGCAACTTCGGCGCCGAGGCCGGCCACGAGGCGATCACCCGGGCCGTGGCGGAGCAGAGCCTCCTGCCCGCGCTGCGAGCCGCGGCCAGCGACACCGCGATCCTTGCCGACGGGTTCTCGTGCCGGACGCAGGTCGCGTTCCTCGACGGTCGGCGGGCGCGCCATCTCGCCGAGGTCCTCGCCGACCGCCTCGACGGTTCCGGGGCCCGCCGCACGTGCTAGCGTGGCCGCCACCCCAGCGTCGAGCGGGGCAGTCACCGACGGGGGCGTCATGACGGAGCAACCGGGCCTGAGCGTGGACGCCGCCATCCAGCTCGAGGAGATCTTCGGCGAGGACGGGGTGGTGGCGCCCGTCGCGGGCCATGGCGCCCAGGGCAACACGCGGCTGGTCGAGCTGATCGGCCAGCACCTCCGGCTCAGGGGCAGGATGAGCCTTGGCTATCACCGGCGCCTCACGGACGTCATGAACAGCCGCGAGGGCATGTTCCGGATCACGGACGCGATCGTGCTGCGGCGCAACGGCGACGCAACCCGGGTCTCCGTGCCGGACCTCTGGGTGTCACCCGCCGAGGTGACGCTGATCGCGGACCTTGAGGGCGGCGAGGCGGGCCCCAGCCCGCAGGACCTCGCGATCGCGAAGCTCCCGACGGGCATGATCATCGTGACCCCGGGCCACACCATCAACGGCACCGTGTACACGCCGCCGGGCGCCCAGCTGGACGTGTTCATCGAATCGCCGACGCCGCCGTTCGTGCCCATGACCGATGTCCACACCCGGTCCCTGGCCGACCGGCGCGTGCGCGCCCACTACGAGTTCGCGGTGCTCAACCGGCGCCACATCGTCGCCGCCAGCGCGATGCCCGAGCATCTCCACGAGGCGCGACGGACGCTGTAGCCTCAACGGGGCTGCGCCGTCCACGCCCCTCGCGCAGGCGCCGTTCGCGGCCTAGAGCCGGTCCCCGGTGTTGGGCCAGTCGATCGGCGCGCCGCCGGCAAGCCACCGCGCCTCGTGCGAGCGCTCGTCGGCCAGGACCACGGCCCTGACGTGCGCCCGGTTCACGAGCAGGGCGTCGTGCCGCTCACGCACGGCCTGCCAGCGGAGGGTGTACTCGAGCACGGCCTCGGTCAGGGGCAGCCACGAGCGGCGCTCGGCAAAGGCGACCGGGTTCTCGTACAGGGGCGAATGGAGATAGCCGTGCACCACGTACGGCCCCACGTAGACGGTCACAGGCGCGTCCGCCGTCGGGAGTCGCTTGAGGCCCGAGCCACGCGGGCCGGTCGCAACCACCACGGCCATGTCGGCCAGGCTGATGCCGCCAGCGCGGGGGCGCGTCACCTGCGAGGTGGCCAGCGAGCGCGACCGGACATCCTCGGCGGCGACGCTGGTCGAGGCCACCAGCAGGTCGGCCAGGCGGTCCCCCTGGAGCTCGATCCGGGCGTGGACGACGTGATCGGTGATGTCGTAGGCGAGGAAGTCGATCATGCCTTCGGCTGGGAGCCTCGCTGACGCGAGATGCCGGAACTGCCGACGATGGACGCGGGGGAGCGCCAGGGCGACACCCGCGCCGCCACCGTGGAACGGGCTGCGAACAGCTGCGGGCGTCATCGTACAGGCCACTGCGTGGCGGGCAGACGCCGGACGGGCCGCCCGTCATCCAACGGCCGTAGCCCGCTGCCCGATCTCGGGGCTCGGCCCGAGCGCGCGCACGATCGCGTCGCGGAACCGGACGCCCGAGGAGTGCCGGCTCAGCCAGCGCAGGTAGTCGGGGTTCTCCACCGCGACCTGGCCGATCGTCCAGCCCGCATAGCGGCCGAAGTCGATGACGTCGTCGCGAGGCGAGGGCCTGGGCGGGATCGTCCACGAGTCGTCCGGGGCTTCCCGCCGCGGCGCCTCGCCTCGCACGTTGGTGCAGGCCCACGGGCCACGCGGGCCGGCCTCGGCGGCCGGGACCGGGGCGGGACGCGCCGACGTGCCCTCGAGGTCGCGATCGTAGCGGGCCCGTGCCTCGGGCGACTTCAGCTGCGCGAAGGCGCTGCTGATCTCCGCCATGCGCCCGAGGTCGGGGCTGTGGCCGTCGGGGTGATAACGGCGCGCGAGCGCCCGAAAGGCGGCGCAGATCACCTCGAACTCGGCGTCGCACCGGACCTGGAGGACGGCGTAGGCGTCGCGCGTCGCGCTGCGGCTCGCCACGGCGCACATCTGCGGCTGACCCTCCAACCTTCGTTGGCCACCACTGCGCCGCCAATTCTTCGCGTCCCCGTGACGGCCCGGTATCGGCCGTCCGGTCGCGGCCTGTAGGGAAACCCGCACCGGCTGCGTAGGGCATTGCGCCTGGCGCGCCCGGGGCCTTGGACGGCCGGTTGCGGCGAGGCGGCGGGGAAGATGCGCCCCGAGCTGCGGATTCCCAGTTGACGGGGGCCTAAAGCGTTCTAGGGTTGCGACGACCGCTCCGCTCCCCCGGTCCGCCCCGCGCATGGCGTCTCATCCCAGCCTCCGCGTCGGCCCGCCCCTGGCGCAGCTCGAGGCGAAGGGGACCCTCGAGCGGCTGCTCGCGCGCATCCCCGAGTACGAGGTCGACGGGACGCCCGAGCGGATCACTAAGCAGAACCTGCGCGGGCTCGCCCACCTGCCGGCTCGCTGCTAGGCGGCCGCCGGCGCCGGTCCGAGTGCCGACGGCCGGCGGCCGACGAGTCCGACCCGGCCCGCGTCGCCGTCAGCGGACCGGCTCCAGGTCGCGCTCGAGAAGCACGGGCAGCGGCAGGTTCGGCTGGGCGGCGGGCGAGTACGTCGGGTGGTGCGTCAGGTCCACGCTCGCGACGCGCCAGCCGTCCGCGGCCAGCTCGTCGAGCCGGGCGAGGAGCTCGGTCAGGTGCTGCTCGGGGTGCTCCTGGAATGGCATGCGCTCGATCCGGTATTCGACGGGCCGCGGCGGCCCAGCCAGCCGTTCCAGGAGGACGGGGAGCATCACGCTCGGCTGCGCCGCCGGCGAGTACGTCGGGTGGTGGGTCAGGTCCACGCTCGCCACCTGCCAGCCCTGCCGGCCGAACGTGTTGAGGGTCTCGAGCAGTTCGGAGAGGTGGGTCTCAGGGTGCTCGATGATCGGGAGCCTCTCGATGCGGTGCTCGACCACGCGGGTCGATGCGACGGTCTGTGCGGTCATGGCGTGCCTCGCCAGCAAGACGGACGCCGGCGCCCGGGCCCTCCGGGCCCCCGGTGCCGTCTCTCAGCCTGCGGGCCACATCGGCGCCTGTCAGTGACCGGCGTGGCCGACACCCGTGACCGAGGTCACGCAGCCGGGCTCACCCCACCGGGTCCTGGCGGCCTGGGACCCGCCGGCCCCACGCTCTGGCGACATCGCGACGTTTTCCGGGAAGCGCCACAATGACCCCATCCGGGAGGGCCGAAGCCATGTACCGCGACCCGGAGGAGGCCGACGTTCTCGCCGCAGGCTTCCTCGCCAGGCTCCCGCGCGAGACGGCGCTCCGACTGGTTGACGAGGCCATCCGGGTCAACGTGCCGACCGGGGCGACCGTCTACCGCGACCGCGAGTCGCCGCGCCTGTTCGTCGTTGTTCGCGGGCTGTTGCGCGTGTTCCTCTCATCCCCGGACGGCCGTGAGGTCACCATCCGCCACGTGCGGCCGGGCGCCATGGCTGGGCTGGCGCTGGTCGTCGGCGGGCCCGCGCCGTTCAGCATCGAGGCGATGACCGGCTCCCTGCTCCTGGCCCTCCGCACCGACACCCTCCGGGCGCTGCTCGCAACCGACCCCTCGGTTGCCCGGGCATGTGCCGAGGAGCTGGCGGGGCAGGTCCGCGAGTACCTCGACGATATCGCCGATCAGGCGTTCCTCAGCGTGCGTGAACGGCTCGCCCGGCAGCTCCTGCTGATGGCGGCGCGACCGGCGCCGGGTGCCGACGCGGTCGTCCGGGCGACCCAGCAGGAGCTTGCCGACGCGATCGGGTCGGTCCGCGAGGTGGTCGCGCGGCAGCTGCGCGAGCTCCACGAGGAGGGCCTGATCGACATCTCCCGCCACGGGATCGAGATCCGCGACCCGCTCGGCCTGGCGACCGCGAGCAGGGCCGGGGGTCGCCGCCCGGCGGCGCCCCAGGATGTGTCGCCGGAGTGACCGCGGCCGCCGGCCCCGCTTCGGACACCTCGGCGGCCGCGGCCTCGCGCTCGGCGGCGCCGCCCCGGCTCAGATGTCGTGCCCGCCCCCGCCCTCGCGCGCCGACACGCTCGCCAGGGTCAGTCGTGGCCGCGATCCTCGAGGCGACGGCGGTCCACCGTCCTGAGCCCGGACTCGGCGCGGCGGCTCGCCGGACCCAAGGCAGCGGGGCGGGCCTCCATGGAGCGTCCGCGCGGGGGAGTTGGGGTGGCCTACGGGGCTCGAACCCGTGACCTTCGGAGCCACAATCCGATGCTCTGCCAATTGAGCTAAGGCCACCATGCCGAGACGGGTGCCTCGCCGACGGTGGTGCGCCGGGTCGCGGGCTGCCGGGAACGGCCGACGCATTCTAGCGGAGGCCGAGTCGGGGCATCGCCCCATGGCGACAGGCCCCGGCCGGTCGTCCTGCCGCGGGCCCTGCCGGGCGGCGCTGGGATGGCCCGACAGGTGGGGGTACCGGTGGCCCACCGGGGTGGGACCTGTGGGTCGGTGCTCCGGCGGCACCGCCGGTCCACGATGTGGCAAGGTCGAACCCCGACCGGACCTTCTCGAGAGTTGTCCCCGGCATGACGATGTCCGCCGCCCCTGCCGCCCGCCGCCGATTCGAGCCCCGGCGCGTCCTCGTGCTGCTCGCGATGGTGGTCGCGGTCGCGGGCGCCGAGCTGACCGCCGCGCCGACCGTGCTCGGCTGGTCCGACAACACCTTCAGCTCCACGTCCGAGGCCCAGCTGATCGCGCTCCAGAACCAGGCCCGAGCCTCGGGAGGTCTGCGCTCGCTGACGCTCGACACGGCGCTGCGCACCATCGCCCGCTGGCGCAGCCAGGACATGGTTGAGCGGGGCTACTTCTCGCACACCATCCTGGGCACCAGCCACAACGTGTTCTGGTACATGCAGTACCAGTACGGGTACTGCTTCAACCTCGCCGGCGAGAACATCGGCACCGTCACCTGGCCGGGCGCCTCGGAGGCCGACGCGACGAACTGGGTCTTCCAGCAGTTCATGAACTCGTCCGGTCACCGCGCCAACATCATGGGCTCCGCGTGGGACGTGGTGGCGGTGGGCGCCTACAAGTCAACCGGTGACGTGTTCATGTGGACCGTCCTCTTCGCCGACTCGTGCGGCGCGGCCGCGCCGAGCCCGACGCCCAAGCCGACGCCGAAGCCGACGCCGAAGCCGACGGCGTCGCCGGCGGCCACGCCGAGGCCCACGCCCAAGCCGACGCCGAAGCCGACGGCCGCCGCCACGCAGCGTCCGACGCCGAGGCCAACGCCCCGCCCGACGCAAGCGCCGACGCCGTCGCCGTCGCCAGCGGCGACGCCCACGCCCACCCCGTCGCCATCGCCATCGCCCACCCCGTCGCCCAGCCCGACCGCGACGCCCGGGCCCGACGCCGGGGCGTACGCGACGCCACAGCCGCAGGCGTCCGAAGCGCCGTCGCTCGCGCCCACGCCCGCGCCGCCGGCCTTCTTTCCTCCCGGCGGCCTCCAGATCAAGGATTCGCCGCCCGAGGTGAGTCTCATCGAGTCCATCCTCCAGGCGATCGCCGTCCGGTTCTTCGGCGGGTGACGTCCCGCGCGAATCGCGCCCTCGCGATCCCGCTACCGTATGGCCCACAGATCCTCGCCCTGCCGGGAGGCAGCCCAGTCGCATGACCCTCAAGCCTCCGCCCGCCGCCGACGCGCCCGCACCCCGGCGCACCGTCCTGCCGATCCTCGAGGCGCGCTCGCTCACCAAGCAGTACCGGATGCCCGGCGAGACCGTCGACGCCGTCCGCGGCGTGACGCTCTCGGTGATGCCCGGCGAGTTCGTGGCGCTCATGGGCCCGTCGGGCTCGGGCAAGAGCACCCTGCTGCAGCTGCTCGGCGGCCTGGACCAGCCCACCGCGGGCGAGGTGCTCCTCGAGGGCGAGCCCATCGGGCGCCTGTCTGACTCGGACGCCACGCGCCTGCGCCGCGAGCGGACGGGCTTCGTGTTCCAGTCCTTCAACCTCGTGCCCCTGATGAACGTCGTGGAGAACGTGGGCCTGCCGTTCACGATCTCCGGCCAGGACCCCAGGTCGCCGGAGCTCGCGGGGCGGATCCGGGAGGCGATCGCGCTCGTGGACCTCACGGGCAAGGAGCGCCACAAGCCTGACCAGCTGTCCGCGGGGGAGCAGCAGCGCGTCGCGGTGGCGCGGGCCATCGTCACGCGGCCGGCCCTGCTGTTCGCGGACGAGCCCACCGGCAACCTGGACTTCCGCACCGGCCTGGACATCCTGGGCGCCCTGTGGCGGACCTGCGTGGAGCGCGGCCAGACGATCGTGCTGGTCACGCACGACGCCAAGGCGGCCGCCTACGCCGACCGCGTGTTCGTGGTGGGGGACGGGCAGATCCAGGACGAGATCGTGCTGGGCCGGCGCGAGGACCACGCGGCCGCGCCGCTCATCACCCGGCTCGCGCTCCTGGGGCTCTAGCGCCGTGCGCGGTCTCGTCCGCTATGCGTGGCGGGCCCTCGCCGCCCGCCGCGCCCGAACGCTGCTCACGATCCTCGGCATCTCGCTGGGCGTCGGGGTGCTGGTGGCCGCGCTGGGCGTGGACGCCGGGCTCGACGCCTCCGTGGACCGCACTGTGGCGTCGATGGTCGGCCGCGCGAACCTCCGCCTGGCGGCCTTCGAGGAGACCGGGCTGTCGGCGGGGACCCTCGACGAGCTTGCTGGCGTGCAGGGCATCGCCGTCGCCGCGCCCGCCATCGAGCGCAAGTCGTTCCTCGTCTCGCAGCCGGGGATGCCCGTGCAGACGGCGCCGGTCACCGTCCTGGGCATCGACCCCACGGCCGAGGTACGGGTGCGCGACCTGCCGCTCGCCCAGGGGGTGCTGCTGTCCTCCCAGACGGACGCGACCGCGCTCATCACCGAGACGCTGGCGCGGACCGACGGGCTTGCCATGGGCGACACGCTGGCCATCCTGGGCGCTGGCGCGCCGGTCAGCGTCAAGGTTGTCGGCATCCTGGCCGGCGAC
>JAKAHL010000067.1 GCA_021815005.1 Chloroflexota bacterium | reverse complement strand
CGGGTTCGTGGGCACCCACGACCGCGGGGCCGATGGCACGCACCGGCTCAAGGACCCGTCGAAGTGGGTTCCCCTTGGCGTTGGCGCGATCGAGGGGTCGGCGACGGAGACGACGCGCGAGGCGCCCGCGCTCGAGGCGGGGGCGCCGACGACGGAGTAGCGACGGGCCGTCGAGGCGCGGCGCCGTCTCGACCTGAACCGCCTCGCGCGCCTTGCCCGGCTCGCCCGCTGGCGTGCCCGCTGCCGTGCCCGCTGCCGTGCCCGCCCGGCGGGCACTCCGGCGCGGGGTGCCCGCTGGGCGGGCAACCCTCCGCGTGGCGGCGAGCAAATCAGCCCCGCGCCCGCCAACTCGCGCACCCTGCTGCCCGCTGGGCGGGCACCTGCACCGGGACGACCGCCGGGCGGGCAATCCCGCGGCAACCGCGCGGCAACCCGACCACGCCCCGAACTCGCCGGCGCAGCACGCCCCGACCGCGACGGATCCGCCGGCGCCGCGTGCTAGCCTCCGACGCGATGCGCGCATCCTTCGGACGCCCAGCCCCAGCCGGCTTCCCGGCCGAACGTCCCGCCCCGCCGGTCATCGCGGAGCCCGGTGACCCGTTCGCCTCGCTCCGCGTGCTCGACGCGTTGGCGCGGATGGACCGTGGCCGGCCGATCGCCATCGACGCGCTGGTTGCCCACCTCAACGCCGCGCACCTCGACTGGCTGTTCCCGCGCGACGTCGTGGTGGCGGTGCTGGTCGCGCTCCAGGCGAACTGGATGGCCGACTACCGCAACGCGTCGGGGATAGTTCTGGACGAGGGACTCGGCGGCGCCACCGTGCAGCTGGAGGACTCGTCGCGCGTGGACCCGTGGCTCGTGCGCCAGGCGCTCCGCGTCGCGGCCGAGTGCCGCGAGGCGCTTGACGAGTTCGCCCGCCGCGACCGGCTCGCCACCGGCGGGTAGCTGTGCTCGGCCCGGTCGCGCCGGCTCAGAGCAGCCCGCCGTTGACCAGGCGTGCGACGGGGTCCAGCGGGTCCGTCGGCCCGGCGCAGTACACGTCCCGGTCGTCGATGGAGAACCCGGCCTCCAGCAGCGGGCGCATGGCGGGGTTCGGGCCGGGCACGGTGAGGTCCAGCACGTCGCCGGCGGCGATGCAGCGGCCGGCCGCCGCCAGCACGGGGCCGACCGGGTCGGCGCCGGGGCGCACCACCAACCGGTCCACCGCCCGCACCGCCGGTCCCGTCTGCCGGTCGCGGCCGTAGCCCACGGCCACCGGCCCGGCGTCGTCGCGCACGATGAACGGGTCCGAGCCCGGCCAGCCCACCCACAGCTCGTGGTCGCGCGAGCGATCGGCCCCGGTCCACGCCAGCTCCAGCGCGGCCTGCTCGGCCGGGTCGCCGTCCACCACCTCGACGGCCCGGGCCCGCGGGTCGGCCGACGCGCGCCTCGCCGCCTCGGGCCCGCCCTCAAGGTAGAGCGCCACCCAGCGTGCCGCCATGCCCGCCCGGATGTAGATCGGCAGGGCGCGCGGATCGTCGGACGCGAACGTGGTCCGGGGCTGGCGAACCCCGTAGAGCGCCGCCAGCAGCTGCCTGCCCAGCCCCTGCCCGAGGTGCGCCGGGCAAACGAACAGGTCGGCCAGGTGCCAGGCGATGCCCACGTCCGCCACCGCGTCGAAGGCCACGACCCCGCTGCCGGGCAGCTCGCTGACCATGGCCCGGTGGTGCGCCAGCAGGTGCAGGACGTAGGGCCCCACGATGTCCGGCCCGAGCCGCTCGCGCGGCGGGGCGTCGTTGCCGTGGGCGGCGAGGATGGCGCGGATGACCGGGACGTCCTCGGGCGTGGCGAGCCTGGCGACCGCCGTGGCGCCACCGGACCCGGCTCCCGGGCCTGTCGCCATCAGCCTGCCCGCGCCGCCGGCGTGCCGGGCCCGCGGCCGTAGCGGGCCATCACGTCCACCAGCCGCTCCGGGTCCAGCCGGTGGGCCGTGATCCCGTCGCGTCCGACCATCGTCTCGGCGGCCAGCAGCGCATTCACGATCGCCGCCTCGGTGGCCTCGACCGCCGCCTGGAACAGCGGGTTGATCGCCCGGTCCACCACCATCCGCGTGCCGACGGTGTGGCGAGGGTCCTGCTCGCCGGCCGTCTGCGACAGGCCGCGGTTGCCGGTGGCGAACGCGATGACGAGGTCGCCCGAGCCGTGCGCTGCGATGCTGCCCATGCGGGCGACGCCGAGGCTGGCGCGCTGGGCGAGGCGCTCGCACTGGTGCGGGAGAAGCGGCGCGTCCGTGGCCAGCACAACGATGATCGAGCCGCCCTCCGGCCCGGTCCGCGCGGACGGCGGGACGCGGACGCCGGGCCAGCCCCGCTCGGCCAGCCGGGCGCGGGCCTTCGCCTCCAGTTCGTCCACCTGGTCCCACGGACTCGGCACGTCGGCGGTGGGGATCTCCTGGCCCACCGGCACGCCGTCGATCCGGAGGAGCTCACGCGAGCCGTAGTTGGCCTGGACGAGCGCGCCCACCACCCAACCGCCGTCCGTGGCCGGCACCCGGCGCGACGCCGTGCCGATGCCGCCCTTGAACTCGTGGCAGACCATCCCGGTCCCGCCGCCCACGTTGCCCTCGGCGACAGGCCCGCCCGCCGCGCTCGCGATCGCCGCGTCCACGTGGGCCTGTTTCACGTGAAACCCGTTGATGTCGTTGAGGGCGCCGTCATACGTCTCGCCCACCACCGGCAGCGACCAGAACACCGCTTCGCTATCGCGGGACCGGGCCGCGTGGACGACGAGCGCGTCCCGCACGACGCCCACCGAGTGGGTGTTGGTGATGCCGATGACGCCGCCGAGGAACCCGGACTCGCGGACCCACTCGAGCCCCGTGAGCTCGCCGTTGCCGTTGAGGCGGTGGCAGCCGGCGAACACGGGCTCGACCCAGACGTCGTCCTCGTGCGGCACAACCACGGTCACGCCGGTCCGGACCGGGCCTTGGCCAACCACCAGCGGCCCGTCGCCCGCGATCAGCGTGGTGTGGCCGACCCGCACGCCGGGGACGTCGGTGATGGCGTCGAGCTCACCCGGTTCCAGCAGGCCGATCTTGATCCCGAGCTCGCGAGCGCGCATCGCTCCTCCGCGTGTTCGTCGTGCCGACTGCCCGGGACGCTTCCCGCTGCACCCTATCATCGCCGCGTGCCGTCCACGCCGGAAGCCCGTCTCGATCTCCGCCCCGTCGCAGGGCGTGCCAGCGCGCCGACGGCGGGTCGGCTCGCGAGGCTGGCGCGGCTCCCGCAGCTGGACGGCACCGCGCCGATGGACGCGGCCGAGGCCTTCCGGGGCCTGCCCGGGCTTGCCCTGCTCGAGAGCGCGCGGCCCGGTCGGATGGGCCGCTGGAGCCTGCTCACCGCCGACCCGGTTGCGGTGCTGGAAGTGCCGGCCGACGGCGCCGACCCTTTCGCCGGGGCTCGCGAGCTGCTGGCAAGGCTGGCGGGGGTCGCACCCGACGCAGGCGACGGGGCCGGGGCGGGCGTTCGGCCCGCGGAGATCCCGCCGTTCTCGGGCGGCCTCGTTGGGTATCTCGGCTACGACCTGGGCCGCCGGCTCGAGCACCTCCCCTCGCTCGCCGCTGCGGACCAGCCGCTGCCGGACCTGCGCCTGGCGTTGCACGACTGGGCGATTTCGTGGGACCGTCGGACGGGCGCGGCATGGCTTGGCGGCCGGGCGATCGACGGGGACGCCGCCCGCCTGGACCGGCGCCTTGCCGCGGTGCTGGACCGACTGGCCGGCCGACGCGCCGCCGGGCCGCCGCCGGCCGAACGGGAGGCGCCGCTCGCGTTCGTGTCGGGCATGCCGCGCACGGCATGGACCGAGCGGGTGGCGGCCGTTCGCGAGGCCATCGCGACGGGCGAGATCTACCAGGCCAACCTGACGCGCCGCCTCGCGACCCCGTTCGACGGCGACCCGTGGCCCGTCTTCCGCCGTCTCCGCACCGGCGACCCCGCCCTGTTCGCCGGCTACCTGGATCTGGGGCCGGACCCGCGGACTCGCGCTCCCCGGGCGCTCCTCTCCGCGTCGCCGGAGCCGTTCCTCGCCGTGGACCGCCACGGCATCGTCGCCACGGACCCCATCAAGGGCACCCGCCCGCGCGGCCGCACGCGCGAGGAGGACCGCGCGCTCGCCCGCGAGCTGCTGGCGAGCCGCAAGGACCAGGCCGAGAACGTGATGATCGTGGACGTGCTGCGCAACGATCTCGGCCGGGTGTGCGTGCCGGGCACCGTGCGCGTGCCGCGGCTGCTGCGCCTGGAGCGGACCTCGACCGTGCAGCACCTGGTGACCACCGTGACGGGCCGGCTGGCCCCGGGCAGGGACGCCTTTGACCTGCTCGCGGCGAGCTTCCCCGGAGGCTCGATCACCGGCGCGCCCAAGATCCGCGCCATGGAGGTCATCGAGCGCCTGGAGCCGGTGCGCCGCGGCCCGTACTGCGGCACCATGCTGTGGCTGGGCGCCGATGGCCGGATGGGCTCGTCCATCCTGATCCGGACGTTCGTGGCGGATGGCGCGCGCCTCACGCTCCACGTGGGCGGCGGGATCACGTACCGCAGCGACCCTGACGCCGAGTGGGACGAGACGGTGGCGAAGGCGCGCGGGCCGCTATCGTCGATCGGCGCTGTGGAGGTGCAACCGTGAGCGGGTCCGGGCCCAAGTTCGTGTGGGTGAACGGCGAGGTGCTGCCCGCCGACGCGCCGCATCTCCCGGTCACGGACCGCGGCTTCCAGCTGGGCGACGGCATCTTCGAGACGCTGCGCGCCAAGGGCGGCCGATGCACCGAGCTGCCCGAGCATGTGGCGCGCCTGCGGCGGTCCGCCGCCGGGCTCGCGTTCGAGCTGCCCCAGAACGTGGACGCGGTCCTGGCCGACGGGATCGCGAGGCTGCTCGCGGCCGAGGGCCTCGACGGGCCTGGGGCCGACGCTTCGGTCCGGATCACCGTCTCGCGCGGCGTCTGGGCATCGCGCGGCCTGCTCCCGCCCCGGGACGTCCACCTGGTGCCGACGATCGTGGTCCAGGCGTGGCCCGTGGAGCCGCCGCCGGCCGGGCACCTGGAGCACGGGATCGCGCTGGTGGCCTCGCGCATCCGGCGCGACCCGCAGAACCCCATCGTCACGCTCAAGACCACCTCGCGCGCAGACTATGTGTACGCGCGCATCGAGGCGCGCGCGGCGGGTGCCGACGACGCGCTGTTCCTCACGACCGCGGGCCACCTGTCCGAGTCCACGACCGCCAACGTGTTCCTCGTCCGCACCGCGCCCGACGGCGTGCTCGAGCTCGCGACCCCTGCGCTCGACTGCGCGATCCTGCCCGGCACCACGCGCTCGTGGCTGCTGCGCTGGGCGGCGTCGGCGGGCCTCCGCCCGTTCGAGGGCCTGCTCACCCCGGACGAGCTGGCCACCGCCGACGAGGCGTTCCTCTCCTCCTCGGTCGCGGGCGTCCTGCCGGTCACCCGGTTCAACGGCCACCCCATCGGCGCCGGCGTGCCCGGCCCGTGGGCTCGGCGCGCCCGGGCGGACCGCGAGGCCGTGTTCGGCCGGGGCTGAGTTCGGCCAGCGGCGTTCCCTCGCCTCCACCCGGCGCCCCCTCGCCTCCCCTCAGATATTCGCCAGGGGACGCGTAGGGGCGGCGCCGACGGCCGGGAGACCCGGACACCGGCCGGATCGCAACCTTCGGGCCTCATCCATTCGCCCGGCGCATCGGTGGTGGCAACCGGACCCGACCCGCGCCATAAGAGTCGCCAGAGGAAAACGTGGGGGAACATGGCGCCCACCGCAGCCATCGGCCGAGGAGGTTAGTCGGTGAGGAGGCGGGCGAGGCACTCTCGCGGGACGGGCGCACCTGCCCCTTGCCACGGTGGCGCGACACCAACCGCGGGCGGGGCGCAGACGTCAGCGATAAGCGGGAGCCACGCGCTGACCAAGCGGCCTGCCAATCGGCGACAACGCCCCAGCCGCGCGGCCGTCGTATCGTCGTGCCCCACGCCTAGGAGGGCTGCCGATGCGCCGCGTGACCTATTCGATGGGGATCTCGCTCGACGGCTACATCGTCGGGCCGGACGGCGACATCGCCGCTCGTTTGAGCCGGAACGCTTGCCCGAGCATGGCGCATGCGGGGGAGCGCCGGGCCAACCGTGGGGCCCTGGGGAAACGCATGGACCGGCACCGCGGGGCCCGGTCCGGGAGGTTGGTCGATGAGGCAGCAGCAGGTCCGCGTCGCGGTCATCCAGACGGGCTCCGTCGCCTTCGACACGGAGGCCACGCTGGCGCGCGTGGAGCGGCTGGTGGCCGAGGCGGCGGAACGGGGCGCCAAGCTCGCCGTCCTGCCCGAGGCGCTCGTGGGCGGGTACCCCAAGGGCGCGGACTTCGGCGCCACCGTCGGCCGCCGCACGCCGGAGGGCCGCGCGTGGTTCGCCCGCTACCGCGACGCGGCGATCGACGTGCCGGGGCCGGCGACCGACCGGCTGGGCGAGCTGGCCCGCGCGCACGGCATGCACCTCGTCATCGGCGTCATCGAGCGCGACGGCGGGACGCTGTACTGCACCGCGCTGCTCATCGGCGCCGACGGCTCGCTGCTCGGCAAGCACCGCAAGACGATGCCCACGGCCATGGAGCGCCTCATCTGGGGCCAGGGCGACGGCTCAACGCTCCCCGTCGTGGACACGCCGCTCGGCCGACTGGGCGCGGTGATCTGCTGGGAGAACTACATGCCCCAGCTGCGGCTGGCGATGTACGCGCAGGGGGTCCAGCTGTACGCCGCGCCCACCGTGGACGACCGCGAGACCTGGCTCGGCACCATGCGCCACATCGCGCTCGAGGGGCGCTGCTTCGTGCTCAGCGCGTCGCAGTTCGCCCGCCGGTCCGACTACCCCGACGACTACCCAGTTGCGGCCGACGGCCCCGACGCGGTGCTCATCGGCGGCGGCAGCGTCATCGTGGACCCGCTCGGCCAGGTGCTGGCCGGCCCCGCCCGCGACGGCGAGGAGGTGCTGGTGGCGGACCTGGACCTCGGCGCCATCGACCGGGCCGTGCTCGACCTCGACGTCGTCGGCCACTACGCGCGGCCGGACATCTTCCGGCTGGAGGTGGACACGAGGCCCAAGCCGGCGGTGCGCTTCGTCGGGGAGGCGGGCTAGCCAGGTCCAAGAACCGCCGGCCCGGTTCCGGCGTATGGGTTCAGGAGGGACTCCGGCCCATGCTCCCACCCAGCCCGCCGCTCGTCGCGGTGACGACCCTGCTCGTCGCGGACGCGCTTGACAGGACGCCCCTCGGGCGCGCCACGATTCGCGCATGGGAAGAGCGGCCCTTCCTCCGCGCAGTCCCCGCCACGCGCCGCCCGACGGCCTTCTTCTCGCTGGGGCTCACGATGGGCCCGAAGCGCGATCGCGTCGCCGGCCCCGGTGAGGCCCCAGCTGGCGGCCCGCCCGCAGCGGCCGTGACTGACGACCCCCTGCCGGCCGCGGCGCCGGCCGGCGACCCCCTGCCCGCCCCGACCGACGCGGAGCTCATGGCCCGCGTGGCCAGCGGCGACCGCGACGCGTTCGCCGCCGTCTACGACCGGCACGCCGGTGCGGTCTACGGCGCGGTCCTGCGGTACACGCGCGACGCCGGGACGGCTGAGGACGTGGTGCAGGAGACCTACCTCGCGCTCTGGCGGCGACCGGACACCTACGCCGCGGGCGCCGGCTCGCTGGCCGGCTGGCTGCTCGCCATCGCCCGCCACCGCGCCATCGACCGCCTGCGTGCGGCGTCACGACGGCCGCAGCTCCTGGAGCGGGATGCCGCGCCCGGCGACGGGTCGGACGACCAGCTCGACCGGCTGCTGGCGCAGGGTCGGCCCGTCGCCTTCGCCATGATGGACGACGAGCCGCCGGACCTGGCCGAGCGGGGCTGGGTCCGGGCGGTGGTGCGGACGGCGCTCGAGAGCATGGCCGAGCCGGAGCGGCAGGTCCTCGAGCTCGCCTACGACGACGGCCTCTCCCAGACGGAGATCGCCGAGCGCCTCGGCTGGCCGCTGGGGACCGTCAAGACCCGGACCCGGCGCGGGCTGCTGCGCCTCCGGGCGATGCTCGAGCAGGTGCCCGACGTCGGCCCCGAGCCGGCGCGGTCTGCCCCGGTGTCGGCCGTGGGCCCGACGCCCGCGATTGACTGGGGCGATCCGGACGGGGTGCGTCATGGACCACGCTGAGGCCCGCGAGCGGCTGCTCGACCTCGCCGCCGAGCCGGCCCGGCTCCGGGAGCTCCCGACGGGAGCCGGCGCCGGATCGCCCGAGCTGCAGGCCCATCTGGCCGCCTGCGCGTCCTGTCGTGCCGACCTCGACGGGTGGCAGGCGATGTTCGCCGCGCTGGACCTCGCCCTCGGCGCGGATCCCGTCGGCGGCGCCCCGGCGACGTCGCTGCGGGAGCTGGCCGCTGCGGACAGCGCCGCGCTGCCGACGGACCTGCCGACGGACCTGCCGGCGGACCTGCGGGCGCGAACGCTCGCGATGGCCGAGGCACGGCCGGCGCCCGGGGC
>JAKAHL010000066.1 GCA_021815005.1 Chloroflexota bacterium | reverse complement strand
CAGCCCGCCGCCCACGTTGACCTCGCGGATGGCGAAACCGGCGTCGAGCAGCCGCTCGAGGGCCGTCGTCGCGCGCGCCAGGGCCGCCTCGAACTCGCCGAGCTGGTCGCCCAGCCAGCCCGAGCCCGCATGGAAGTGCAGCGTGTCCACCGCGAGGCCGTGGCGGCGCGCCGCGGCGATGGCGTCCTCGAGCCGGTCCGGCGTGATGCCGAACTTGGTGGGCCGCTCGCCCGCGTACGCCAGGTCGTCCGTGTAGCCGGCGCCCGCGCCCGGGTTGACGCGGAGGCCGATGGTCCGGCCCGGCGCCCGGCGCCCGACGCGCTCGACCTGGCTGACGCCGTCGAGGTTGAGCCGGATCGGGTGCGCCAGCAGCACGTCGAGATCCCGCTCGGACACGTTGGTGCCGGTGTGGCTGATGGCATCGGCCGGCCACCCGTTGGCCAGCGCGTGCAGCACCTCGCCCGGCGAGCAGGCGTCGATGCCCACCCCGTCGGGCGTGCCGGGCTCGCCCAGGCCGCGCAGGACGGCGAGGATCCTCGGGTCGGGGCAGGACTTGAGCGCGAACCGGGTGACGTACGGCAGGCCGGCCCGCCGCAGGGCGCCCTGGAGGGCGCGGACGTTCTCCGCCGGGCGCGCGAGGTCGTACACGAACAGCGGCGCGCCGTGCTCGCGCAGGAGCGCGTCGAGGTCGTGGCCGTTGAGGGCCAGGCCGTCCCCGACCGGGGCGAACCCGTCTCGCCGCCACCACGTCGGGGCCGCGGCAGGCAGCGCCGGGGGCGGGGTCCGGGCGGGGGCGCTCACGCGGGGCGCTCCGAGGGAACATGCGCCGCCAGGAGGTGGTCGCGCGGCAGTTCCGGTCTCGCGGAACCATCTGTGGCTGCCGGTCCCGCGGGCCGCGCACCCACCGCATCCGCGGACGGTTCCGCCAGTTCGGAACCGTCCCGCCGGGGCACCCCAGCGGCACGCACCTGCCGGCGGGTCTTCGGCTCCAGCTCGGCGTGCGGCTGCCGGCGGGTCTTCGCCTCGAAGATCGCCCGCCGCGTCAGCGGGTCTGCGAACGGGTCCGGGCCTTCGGCCACATCAGTTCCCACCGACGCCAGGAGCCGTGCCGTGACGGCGGCGACGTCGTCGACGGCCGCCTCGAACGCCGCCCGGTGGCGGGCCGGCGGTGCCCGGAACCCGGACACCTTGCGGACGTACTGGAGCGCCGCGGCCCGTGTCTCGCCGGAGGTGGCGGGACCCTGGCCCTCGGCCCGGCGGAGCTGGCGGATGGAGCGGCACATGCCCCGGAGGGTAGCGGACGCGGCGCCCCGGGGATCCGGACGGCCCGGCCGCCGCCACGGGCCCACGCCCCACAGGCGCTCGTGGCGGGTCAAGCAGGCGACGTTCGGGTCTCACGCGGTTGCCGGGCGCCGGCGCGCGCCCTCAGGCCGTGGCCGCTGGGGCGTCCTCGGCGTCGCTGGCGATGGCATCGCGCTCGACCGGCTGGGAGGCCGTCGGCAGGAACAGGCTCAGGACCACGCCGATCAGCACGAAGCCCGACGCGGCCAGGCCGGCCAGCCGCGTGGCGTCCACGAACGCGGACTCGATCGGCGTCACCACCTTGGGCAGCGCGGCAAGGAAGGCGGGGTCCGCGAAGCAGGCCGCCTGGCCCGGCGGGAGCGTGCCCGCCACCCCCGCGAAGCTCGCGCCGGCGCTCGCCGTCGGGTTCCGCAGGGCGGGCAGGATCTGTCCCGCGGTCTCGTCCACAAGGTTGGTGACCAAGTCCACGCAGGCGGGACTCGTGCCCGGCAGTGCTGCCGTGAGGTTCCTGCCGGTGCCGCTGACGAGGGTGGTGAACAGCACCGTGCCGAGGATGGCGATGCCCAGCGCGGAGCCGATCTGGCGCATGGTGGAGTTGGCGCCTGACGCCAGGCCCGACCGCTGGGCGGGGACGTCCGAGAGCACGATGCTGGTGAGCTGCGCGGTGGCGAGGCCCACGCCCACGCCGTACACGAACAGCGGTGCGGCCAGCGCGAAGCCGGTCACCGAGGGCGACACCAGCAGCGCCGTGGTGATGATCCCCACCGCCTCGAGCGCCATGCCCAGGGTGACCGCCCGGCGGGGGCCCCAGGTGTGGGCGATCCGGGCGGCCATCGGGGCCGCGAAGAACGAGCCGACGGCGAGCGCGAGGAAGACCAGTCCCGTCTCGAACGCCGTGTAGCCGATCACCCCCTGGAGGAACAGCGGCAGCGCGAACAGGAGGCCGAACTCGCCCAGGGACACGATGGTGCCCGCCAGGTTGCCGTAGCGGAAGGCCGGGTAGCGCCACAGGCCCACGTCGAACAGGAAGAACTTGCCCTGCCGCGACCGGATCTGCTCCACGACGAGGAACAGCACTAGGGCGACGACGCCGAGGACCAGCGCGAACGGGATCACCGAGACCGTGCTCGACGGCCACGCCCAGCCAAGGACGGCGAACGGCTGCGTGGGCGTCCACCAGCCGTAGGAGCGGCCCTCGATCAGGCCGAACACGAACGAGCCCAGACCGAGGGTGATCAGCAGGAACCCGAGGAGGTCGAAGCCCGGCCTCGCGTCCTCGTCCTTGGACTCGCCGATGTACCGGAGCACGCCCGCCACGGCGAGCACCGCAACCGGCACGTTGATGAAGAACGCCCAGCGCCAATCGAGGTACGTGGTCAGCCAGCCGCCCAGCAGCGGGCCGACAGCGGCCATGCCGCCGATGGTGGCGCCCCAGATGCCGAACGCGATGGCCCGGTCCCGGCCGCGGAAGTTGGTGTTGAGGATCGACTGGGTGGAGGGCAGGATCATCGCCCCGCCGATGCCCTGGAGCACGCGCGCGGCGATCAGCAGGTCGCCCGTGGGCGCGAGGCCGGCGAGCATGGAGGCCACGGCGAACAGCACCAGGCCCATCAGGTACATGCGCCGCCGCCCCCAGACATCGCCGAGGCGCCCGACCGTCACCAGGAGGGCGGCGAAGACAAGCGAGTAGACCGTGTTGACCCACTCGGCGGTGGTGGAGTTGAGCTTGAGGTCCCGGATGATGGACGGGACCGCGACGTTCACGATCGTCGCGTCCACGATGATCATGGCGACGCCGATGCTGAGCATCGCCAGGCCGATCCAGCGGCCGCGACCTTCGGTGTGCATGGAGGACGCCCCGGCGGTGCTCCCCGCGTCCGGTGCTTGAGCCACGGTGTTCCCTCGTCTCGTCGGTGCCGGGCGGCCCTGGGTGAACGGCCGCCTCGATCCATTCGCTGCGAATGCGTCTTCGGATGGGTGGGACTGTGCCACAGATCGCGGGGCGGCGCGGGCGATAGCCGTCGCTCGGCGTCCCGCGGCGCCGGGATTCCCGCTGGGCGGTCACTCCGTCACGCGTGCCCGCCGGGCGGGCGGCCTGGCGCATGGGATGTTCCCGGCGGCGCCGTCGGGGATGGCTCGCGTGTCGGGCTGCCCTCGGCGCGGGCACCTGCGTGACAGCGCCCGCCAAGCGGTCACTCCGCCGCGCGCGCCAGCCCGGTGGCCATCGGGCCGATCCCTAGGAGGCGACCCCCAGCAGCCGTCCGCGGCGCGCCCACTTCGCGTCGATCTCGTCCGCCGTGATCCGGCCGGCCGCCACCGCGCCCAGCACGAGGTTGACCACGTGCCGCACGAGGCCCGTGTCGTAGACCTGCTGGTTCGCGAACAGCAGCAGGTCGTTGCCGGCCTCCAAGGCCAGGAGCACGGCCTCGTCGGCGCCGTAGCGCTGGGTGATCGCCGCAGCCTGGAGGTCGTCGGTGACGGCTGGGCCGTCGAACCCGATGTCGTCCCGAAGCACGGTCAGGGTTGGCTGGCTGAGCGAGGCCGGGTACGACGGGTCGAGCTGGCCGTTGACGACGTGGCCCACCATCACCGCGTCGAGCTTGCCGGCAGCGGCGAGCTCCCGGTACGGATCGAGCTCCGTGCGCGACCAGGTCGTGCTCACGTCGGCCACGCCGAAGTCCGTGTTGACCGTGGACGAGCCGATCCCCGGGAAGTGCTTGACCGCGGACCGGACGCCCCGAGCGTGGAGCGCGTCGAGCTCGATGCCCGCCAGGCGCGCCACGGTGGCGGGATTGGCGGAGAACGAGCGTCCCAGCGCGCCGATGGCCGGGCTGGTCGGGTTGACGTCGAGGTCCACGACCGGCGCGAAGTCCAGGTTGCAGCCTGCGCCGGCAACGGTCGCGGCGAGTGCGCGAGCCCAAGCCTGGGCCGCGGCGAGGGTGCCCCGCCCCACCGCGGCCTCGGACACGAGCGAGGGGTACCCGTGGGCCGGCCCGAGCCGCGTGACCACGCCGCCCTCCTGGTCCACGCCGATCAGCAGGCCGCCAAGCCCGGCCGCGGCCCGGAGCTCCGCGGTGAGCGACTCGACCTGGGTCGGGGTGGCCACGTTGCGCGCCCCGCCCGTGCGCTGGTCCCGGTCGAAGAGGATCACGCCGCCCAGGCCGTCCCGGGCGATGGCCTGGCGGAGCCACGGGGCCTCCGCCAGGCGCTGGCCGCGGAAGCCCACGATGAGCAGGCCGGCGATCCGATGGGCCAGCTCGTCGGTTGCCGACGGCGACGACAGGGCGGCCGTGCCGGGCGGGGGCGAATCGGGTGGCGCGGGCGAGCTGGACGGCGCGGGCGACGCGGGGGCGTGGCCCGCGGGCGACCCGGCGGCGCCAGTCGACGTCGAGGGCGAGGGCGAGGGCGAGGGCATCGTGGGCGGGGTGGCGCAGGCGGCCAGACTGGCCGCGACGCTGCCGAGCGCCATCCCGGCCAGCAGTGCGCGTCGCGAGACCGTCGGGCGAGACGCCGTCTCCACGGCGTCAGCGTACGCCGGGACGGCCGGTCAGGCCTTGAGCGTGATCGTCCCCGTCGCCTTGTCAACCACGATCGGCAGCTCCAGCAACGGCTGGGGGGCTGGCCCCTGGAGGACCGCCGCGTGGTTGTTCGGGTCGTACGCGGCGCCGTGGCACGGGCAGAGCATGATGTCGTTCTGGGGGTCCCAGCCCACGCGGCAGCCCGCGTGCGTGCAGATCGCGTCGAAGCACGCGTAGCCGCCGCTCTTGAGCTTGACCACCAGCGCCGGGTCACCGGCCGGCAGCGACGACGGCGCGCTGGCCGGAACCGTGATCCGGACGGCGCCCTGCTGGTCCACCTGGGCCGTGGTCGCGACCGTGAGGGCGTTGGGCGCGGCAGCCGCCGCAGCCGTGGCGCGCGGGGCGGAGGTGGGTCCGCCCGGGACGGCCGAGGCCACGACGCCGGCCGGCGCCACGCTGGCCGCCGGGGCCGCGCTCGAGGCGGCGAGCCCGGCGCTGCCGGCTGCCGACGCCGCGGCAGCGTCGTCGCTGCGCAGGAACCGCACGGGCAGCGTCAGCCCGGCGAGGATGACGGAGGCGGCGCCCAGCACGCCCGTCTGGACCAGGAGCCGGCGCGACTCCGACGGTGCCAGATCCAGCTCGCGCGGGGGCCGGAAGGCGGCGGGCGCCGACACGCCGGCAGGACCGTGTCGGCGGATCGCGGCGTCCTCGTCCGTGCCGAGCCGGCCGACGAAGGCAGGGACGAACAGGCCGCCGGTGCCGGCGAGGGCGAGCGTCAGCCACCCGAAGGCGTACGGCAGGTCCGCGCCGAAGTAGTACGGGTGCGTGGCCCACGAGGCCGTCAGGAAGAAGAGGAAGGACAGGGCCGCACCGCCCGCGGCCGCCAGGCGGAAGGCGAGCCCGGACAGCGCGCCCAGGCCGATGGCGAGCTCCGCGAGCGCGATGAGGGCGCCGATGGGCACGGCCAGTGGCTCGGTCGGCTTGATCATGAACGCCAGGGGCGACACCCGGGCGAACGCCTGCAGCTGGGCCGTGATGGAGGTGGGAGCGCTGGGGTTGAAGAACGTCGGATCCAGGAACTTGTCCAGGCCCGCATACACGAAGGTCAGGCCGAAGAAGAAGCGGATCGGGACGAGCGCGCGGTGGGCCGGGCTCGCGGCGGAGAACTGCTCCCCGAGCGATGGGTTCGCCGGGCTCTGGGGCACGCGGGCGGCTCGGTTCAGATCGGCGCCGCGGTTTCGGTCGGGGGCGCGGAGTGATCCGCGGTCGCGGGCGCTCACGGCCGGCCCTCTGTTCGCGTCGCTGCCACGATGTCCTCCGTCATGGGTTGTCCAAGCCTGAGCGGGCGCGCCGACCACAGCCTCGCCCAGCGCTCACGGTACGACCCGCCGGCAGCGGGGCCGTGAGCGGGGAATGTGGGTTCGCACAGGAAGGGCGGCGTCAGCGCCCGGCCAGCTTCCAGTACATCGTCCCGGTGTAGCAGTGGTCCAGGTACAGGCACAGGCCCCCGGACATGTCCCAGATCCGGCCGCTGGCGTACGGACCCCGGTCGATGACCGGCACCGTGGCGACCCGACCGTTGGCCGGGTTGCGGAACGTGACGAGCGTCCCGCACGCGAGGGTCCGGCTCGCCACGCCGCGGATCGTCTTGGTCAGCCGCACGCCACAGGCCGTGCGGCCGCCATACATCCCGGGCCCGTACCAGCTGATGTTCCCGTCGAAGCGCCAGGGGTTCACCGGCTCCTCGGCCGCGGCCACCAGCGGCTGGCGGGTCGTGGTCCGCGCGCCCGCGACGCCCGCGGTGACGCCCGAGTCCCCCAACGGGGAGTCAGGCCCGAGCCAGCCGGCCGAGCGGTACGCGGGGTCAGGTGTTGGGGTGATCGACGTCGCCGGGAGATCTGCGGGCGCCACGAGCGTGACGGGACGGAACTGCGTGGCGTCGGGCGCCTGAGCGGCGCGCGGCTGACCAGCTCCCGCGGATCCGGGGCCGGCGACCAGGGCGGACGCGGCGATGAGCGCCGCGATCGCGACGATGATCCTGGTTCGCACGATGCGTGGCAAACCATACCCGATCTGTCAAGTCGGGAATGGCCATCGGGCAGGCGCGACACCGGCACCCCCTCGTCGTCCTACCAGATCCTCACAGTACGCCCTGTCCCGGTCTCCTCCGCCAGAGGGGGGACGGGCGCCGCCCCGGCGGGCCTGGGGTGCCAGGACCTCCGGCCGCGCCGGGGGCGAAATCCCTGAGCCGGCGCTACGCGACCGGATCCTCGCGCATCCCCCACGGCGAGCCGTAGGCGACGAGCAGGTCCAGGAACGGCTTCGGCGCGAACGCCTCGGCGCCAAGGACGCCCACGCCCGACCAGGTGCCGGCGGCCAGCAGCTCGAGTGCCACGATCGGGTTGATCGCGGTCTGCCAGACCACGGCCTGGCTGCCGTACTCCCGCCATGACCAGTCGCTGTCCACCACGTGGTAGAGGTAGACAGCCCTGGGGTTGCCGTCTTTGCCCTTGCCCGTCACGTAGGTGCCGGCGCAGGTCTTGCCGTGCATCTTGGCGCCCAGACCCGCCGGGTCGGGCAGGCAGGCGGCGACCACATCGCGCGGGGAGACCTTGACGCCCTTCACGCTGACCGGCTCGGTCCTGTCCAGGCCCAGGGTGTGGAGCACCTTGAGCACGTTGATGAACTCGTCGCCCAGGCCGTACTTGAAGGTCACGCGCCTGGCCTTCACCCAGCGCGGGATCAGGAGGACCTCCTCGTGCTCCACGTTGACGCACTCGACCGGGCCGATGCCCTCGGGGAACTCGAACGTCTCCGGCTCGGAGAACGGCGGCGTGGTGTACCAGCCCTTGTCGCGCTCCCAGATCGCGGGCGGGTTGAGGCACTCCTCGATCGTGGTCCAGATGGAGAACGAGGGGGCGAAGTCGTAGCCGTCCACGACCAGGTTGGCGCCGTCGCGGACGCCCGCCTCGTCGATCTCGCTGAACAGCTCGTCCTGCGCATAGCGCGCGAAGATGTCCGACAGCCCGGGCTCCACGCCGATGCCGACCAGCGCCAGCCGCCCGGCCGCCTCCCACTCGCCCGCCTTGGCGAACTGCTCGTCGCCGAGCTTGAGGCCCGGCAGCGCGTACGGCTGCTCCGGGTGCGGCTTGGACAGCGACATCGCCATGTCGAGGTAGGTGGCGCCCGCCTCGAAGCAGGCGTCGAAGATGGGCATGACGAACCGCGGGTCCACCGCGTTGAGGACGTGCGTGATCTGCCGCTCCCGGATCAGGGCGACCATCGACGCCACGTTCGAGGCGTCCACCCGGGCGCCCGAGAAGCGCGCGTCGCCCGCGACCTGCGCCAGCGCGCGGTCCACGCGGGCCGGGTCGTAGTCGGCCACCACCATGTGCTCGAAGAAGTCGCGCCGGGCCGCGATGGCCACGGCCGCGGTGCCGACGCCGCCGGCGCCGATCACCAGGATCCGCATGGTCTGCACCTCGCTTGAGGCGACGCCGACGGGACGGGCCCGCGCCGCTCGATGAACTCGAAGGGGATCGCGCCCCGTGCCTCCATGATGTCAGCCCGAACCGCAACCGCGCCACGTCGGGCCGACAGGCGGCACGACGGCGCCGGCCGGGCCAACGGCGAGCGGCGAACCGGGGCGGGCCCGATGCCGCCGCGCGGCGCGGCGTCAGGGCGAGGCCGGCACCGTGAGCCAGACGGTGGCC
>JAKAHL010000065.1 GCA_021815005.1 Chloroflexota bacterium | reverse complement strand
CGGGGCCTCCCGGATCTGCCGACCCCGCCGACCCCGCCGACCCCGCCGCCGCCGCCCACCTCGGACGCCGCCGCCGGCCCCGCCGCCGCCGGTCCGCCGGCCGAGCTCAGGGGCGTGGTGCCGACGCCGCCCAGCGACCGTCTCCCGCCGCCGCGAAGGCCGCTATCGGCGCCCCCGACCTCCGGGGCTGCCCGGCATGAGGGGCAGGCGGCCGTGCGCCGACGGGCCGGACGCGCGATGATCCACCCCTACGACGCCCGCCACCCCCAGGAGGCCTCGCCGACACCCGCATGAGCCGAACCGTCGATCTCCACGCCGACATCGGCGAGGTGCTGCTGCCCGAGGACGCGATCCGTGACAAGGTCGCCGAGCTGGGTCGCCAGATCACTGCCGATTACGCCGGCCGCCCCCTCACGCTCGTCTCGGTGCTCAAGGGCTCGCTGCCGTTCATGGCGGACCTCATGCGGCAGATCGACCTGCCGGTCCGAATCGACCTGATGGAGGTCAGCTCCTACGGCGGCACCTCCACCGAGACGTCGGGCCTGGTCCGGATCATCAAGGACCTCTCCGCGAGCATCGCGGGCGAGGACGTCCTCCTGGTCGAGGACATCATCGACACGGGCCTGACGCTCAACTACCTGATCCGCTACCTGCGCGGCAAGAATCCCGCCTCGCTCAAGATCTGCACGCTGCTCGACAAGCCGGCGCGGCGCCTGGTGGAGATCCCGGTGGACTTCCGCGGGTTCGAGATCCCCGACCAGTTCGTGGTGGGGTACGGCCTCGACTTCGGCGAGCGCTACCGCAACCTGCGTTTCGTGGGCGTCCTGCGCCCCGAGGCCTACAGCGACGCCACGTGATGCACCGCCGAACTATGGGCTCCAGCCGCCGTCTGGCCCTCGTCGCCAGCATCCTGCTCGTGGCGGGCAGCGTCCTGCCCTGGTACCAGGTGGGCGGCGACGGCGGCCTGCCGGCGATCGTGTACCGGGCGTTCGACGGCAGCGGCATCCTGTGCTTCCTGGCCGGGCTCGCCACGCTGGCGCTGCTCGCGCTCCCCTACGCGATGGGGGACCACCCGTCGCCGCTCGACCGGGGCATCTCCTTCGGCATCCTGGCCGGGGCGGCTGTCCTGGGCCTGGCCCTGTGGATCCCCAACGTCCTCGCCGACGTCTCCGGCCTGCTGCCCACGCGCTCGTACGGGTTCTGGGTGACGGTCGTGGGGGCGATCCTGCTCGCCCGGGCTGCCTTCGAGATCCACCTCTCGACCGATCCCCGCTGACCCGCGCGCCGGGCGGCCGGCAGCGGGCAACGGGCAACGGACCGGCCCCGGGCAACGAACGAGCGGGACCCGTTGCCGGGTCCCGCTCCGCAGGTTGTGAGGACGCGATGGGGCGCGCGCCCCAGCCCTAGCCGCCCAGATACGCCTTCTGGACCTCGGGGTCGTTTAGCAGGTCTTGGGCCGGTCCCGACTGGACGATGCGCCCCGTCTGCAGCACGTAGCCGCGCTGGGCCACGCCCAGCGCCATGAGCGCGTTCTGCTCGACCAGCAGGATCGTCGTGCCCTGCTTGTTGATGCTCTCGATGACGCCGAAGATCTGCTCGACGAGGATCGGCGAGAGGCCCATCGACGGCTCGTCGAGCAGCAGCACCTTGGGCTGGGTCATCAGCGCCCGGCCGATCGCGAGCATCTGCTGCTCGCCGCCGGACAGGGTGCCTCCAGCCTGGCTCCGGCGCTCGCGGAGACGGGGGAAGAGCTCGTACACGCGCTCGAAGTCGGCGTCGAGCTCGGCTCCGGCGTGGCGGGTGTAGGCGCCCATCTGGAGGTTCTCGCGGACCGTCATCCGGCCGAAGATCCGGCGGCCCTCAGGCGCGTGCCCGAGCCCGTGGCGCACGAGCATGTGCGCGTCGACGTGGGTGACGTCGGCGCCGTCGAACTCGATCTTGCCGGCACTCGGGTGGATGAGGCCGCTGATCGTCCGCAGGGTGGTCGTCTTGCCGGCGCCGTTCGCCCCCAGCAGGGTGACGATCTCGCCGGCGTACACGTCGAGGCTGATGCCCTGCAGGGCGTGGATGTGGCCGTAGTAGGTGTGGATGTCGTGGATGCGCAGCAGGGGCCTGACGCCGCCGCTGGTGGGCGAGGCGGTCATGCGCGCGCCGCCTTGCCAAGGTAGGCCTCGATGACCCGCGGGTTGGCGCGGACCTCCTGCGACGTTCCCTCGGCGATCTTCTCGCCGTGGTCGAGGACGGTCACCCGGTCGCTCACGCCCATCACGACCCGCATGTCGTGCTCGATCAGCAAAATCGTGAGGCCGAGCTCGGTGCGGATCCGGCCGAACAGCGTCGTCATCTCGGCGGTCTCCGAAGGGTTCATGCCGGCGGTGGGCTCGTCGAGCAGCAGCAGCTTCGGCTCGCTCGCGAGGGCGCGGGCGATCTCGAGGCGGCGCTGGTCGCCGTAGGCGAGGTTGCGCGCGACTTCGTTCTCCTTGCCGGCCAGGCCCACGAACGCGAGCCAGCGCCTGGCCTTTGCGTCGGCATCCTTCTCCTCGCGGTAGTGGCGCCGCGAGCGGAGGACCGCATCCACCGGGGTTGAGCGCATCCGGCTGTGCATGCCCACCATCACGTTGTCGCGGGCGGTCATGGTCTTGAACAGCCGGATGTTCTGGAACGTCCGGCCCAGTCCGGCCACGACCATGTCGTTGGGCCGGGCGCTCCGGAAGATCCCGAGCCGGGTGAGGAGCCGGAGGTAGAAGGGCGGTCGGGCGATCGCCAGCAGGAACGCGGAGATCAGGAGGATCAGGGACACCAGGATCGTGACCGCCGCGAGCGCGGTGGACGAGGCTGCCGTGGCGACGATCAGCCCGATCAGGGCGATGATCAGCGGCGGGACGACCCAGGCCAGGGGCTCGGCCCAGCTGCGGCGCCCGCGCGCGATCATCTCCACGCCTGTGAAGCTCACGCTGCCGTGCGTCGGCTCGTACAGGCCGGCGATGATGTTGAAGAAGGTGGTCTTGCCGGCGCCGTTCGGCCCGATGAGGCTGACGATCTTCCCCTGCGGGACGTCGAAGTCCACCGAGTTGACGGCGACCAGGCCGCCGAAGTGCTTGCTCACGCCCTTCGCGACGAGGATGGGCGGCTTGGCGTTGTCAGTCATGCGCCCTTCACCGCCTCGCTGGTGTCCTCAGCCGCTTCCTCGCTCTCCTCGGCAACTTCGTGGAGCTCGTGGCGGCGTTGACGGCTGGGGAACAGGCCCTCGGGCCGCAGCAGCATCATCGCCACCAGCGCCAGCCCGTAGAGCAGGAACTGGAACTTGAGGAAGTTGATGCCCCCGAGGTCCACGGAGCCCAGGACGGGAACCTGGAACACGGGCACGTTGAGCGACTGGATGAACGCGCCCAGCTGCTTGAGGCCCTGGTGCTGGATCTCGAAGATCACGAACGCGCCGACGGCCACCCCCCAGATGTTGCCCATGCCGCCCAGGACCACCATGGCGAGGACGGTGAACGAGACGTCGAAGTGGAACTGAGTCGGGTCCACGACGCCCAGCTTGGCCGCGTAGAACACGCCGCCGAGGCCCGACGTGGAGGCGCCGATCGCGAACGCCAGCAGTTTGGTCGAGATCGTGTTGATGCCCATGCTGGCCGCGGCCAGCTCGTCCTCGCGGATGGCCACCCAGGCGCGGCCGAGGCGCGAGTCCTCCAGCCGGTACAGGATCATGAACGCGATGGCGATGATCCCGAGCACGGTGATGTACCAGGGCCAGGGGTTCGTGATCGGGAAGCTGGTGATGCCGAACAGCCCGTAGGCGTTCGGCTGGGCCAGGCCCACGATGCCGTTGGTGCCCCGCGTGTAGGTGTCGGCGTTGAGGGCCACCACGGGCACGATCTCGCCGAAGCCGAGGGTCACGATCGCCAGGTAGTCGCCGCGGAGGCGGAGCGTTGGCGCACCCAGGGTGATGCCGAACACCGCGGCCACCACGGCGCCCGCGACGAGCATGATCCAGAACGGGGTCTGGAGGCCCGTGAACGTCGAGGCCCCGTAGGCGTAGGTGTAGGCGCCGATGGCGAAGAACGCCGCGTAGCCGAGGTCCAGCAGCCCGGCGAAGCCGACGACCACGTTGAGGCCCACCGCGAGCAGGACGAACACGCCCGCGTCGGCGAACCCGCCCACCCAGTCCTTCTGGGTGCCGAAGCCGCTGAACGGCGGCACCGCGCTGATCAGCGGCAGGAGGGCGCCGACCAGGGCGAGCCCGACCAGGATGGTCAGCGACTGGTGGTGACCCGCGATCGAGCCGATCCGGCCCGTGACCGCCCGGAGCCCGGACGGCGACTGGCGTCGCGTGTCGGTCATGCGCGGTCTCCCTGCTGCTGGCCGAGGATGCCCGTCGGCCGGAACACCAGCACGAGGACGAGGGTGGCGAACACGAACGCCTCGCTCCACTTGCCGTAGCCGAAGACGTTGCAGGTCACCTCGAGGAAGCCGATGACGAAGCCGCCGATCGCGGCGCCCGTCGTGTTGCCGATACCGCCGAGGACCGCCGCGGTGAACGCGCGCAGGCCCCCGTAGAAGCCGATCTGGAACTGCGAGTAGCCCAGGTACAGGCCCTGGACGACGCCCGCGGCGCCCGCGAGCGCGGAGCCGATGAAGAAGGTGACGGCAATCGTCTGGTTGATGTTGACCCCCATCAGCTGCGCCGCGTCACGGTCGGCAGCGGTGGAGCGCATCGCCCGGCCGAGGCGGGTGCGGTTGATGAACAAGTGCAGCGCGGCCATCAGGGCCACGGCCATGATGATCACGAACAGATTGACGGACCCGATCGAGAACAGGCCCAGGTTGAGCTCCGTGTTGGGGATGGGCCGCGGGATGGTCACGATCGAGTCGCTGATCAGGTTCTCGATCAGGTTCTCGAGGATGTAGCTGACGCCGATCGCGGTGATCAGGGGCGCCAGCCGCGGCGCGTTGCGCAGCGGGCGGTAGGCGAAGCGCTCGATGATCACGCCGAGCACGCCCGTCGCCACCATCGAGATGCTGAAGGCCAGGATCAGGACGATGACCAGCCAGACGGGGTCGGTGATGGGACCGCTGACGCCCAGCGACGTGATGACCCACCAGGACGCGAACGAGCCCACCATCCACACGTCGCCGTGGGCGAAGTTGATGAGCTCGATGATCCCGTAGACCATCGTGTAGCCCAGCGCGACCAGCGCGTAGAGCGCGCCGACGGTCAGGGCGTTGATGTACTGGGTCTCGGCGAGCTGGACCCCGCGGCCCAGCGTCATCTGGATCGTGCCCTCGGGCCCGATGAGGGTGCCGAACAGGATGATCAGGAAGGCGACCACGAGCGCGATGACCGCGCCGACGGGGAGCCGCCAGCGGCCGAGGCTCGGCCGTGGCCGGGACATGGAACTGGGTGCGACGGTCATCTGGCGGTCATCCGCAAGGTCTCCGAAAGGGAGCCGGCCGGGGCGCCGAGGCGCCCCGGCCGGCTGGGGTCACAGACGGGAACTGCCGGACCCTACTGCAGCGGGTTCTTGCTGAAGTCCCGCTGCTGCAGGAACTTCCAGTCCTTGGTGGACGGGTCGAAGGTGTAGTAGGAGACGATCTTCTGGCTCGTGTCGCCGGCGGCGTCGAAGCTGAAGGTTCCGAGGGCGGTGTTGTACGTGTGGCTCGGGTCCGCCACGTAGGCGCGGATGGCCTCGCGCAGCTTGGCGAGGTCGCCGCCGGCGGACGCGCCGACGTCCTTGAGGGCCTGGAGGAACACCTGGGTGCACGCGTAGGCGGCAGCGGTGTAGGCGCCGGGCTCGGTGCCGAACTTGGCCTTGTAGCTCGTGGCCAGGTCGGTCGCGGACGGCGTGGAGTCGCTGGCGACGTCGTGCGGGCCGGCGGTGGTGCTGTAGGTGTTCGGGTCGCCAGCCGCGCCGGCGATCTGGAGGAACGAGCTCGGCACGGACGCCGCGCCGTCGCTGATGCCGTCACCGCCGCCGAGCGGGATGTTGGCCAGGCCCTGGTTCGCCATCTCAGCCCGGAACAGGCCGATGCCGGAGGTGGTCACACCGCCGTAGTAGACGAAGCCGGGGTTCAGGCCCTTGACGGACGAGACGTAGCTCGTGAAGTCCTGGGTGCTGTCGGGGATGCCGTCACGCTTGACGACCTGGCCGCCCAGCTTGGCGAAGTCCGCGGCCATGACGTCCGCGAGGCCTTTGCCGTACGTCTGGGTGTCGTCGGCGACGTACGCCGTCTTGGCCTTGGCGATGTTGAACGCGATGTCGGCCCCAGCGGCGCCCTGCAGGTCGTCGGTGGTGGCGGTCCGGACGTAGGCGATCTTGTCGGGGTTGGTCGGGCGCAGGGTCTTCGGGTCAACGCCGCCCCAGGTCTGCGTCAGGCCCGGGTTCGTGTTGGCGGGCGAGCACTGCATCAGCCCGGCGGCGTTGCTGACGGGGATCTCGGCCTGCGCCACGTTGGAGTTGTACGGTCCGACCACGAACAGGACCTGCGGGTCGTTCGCCAAGGTCTGCATGTTCTTGGCGCCGGTGTTCGGGTCGTGCTTGCCGTTGAGGGCGTCGTCCTGCTGGTTGATGGTGATCGTGAAGCCCGGCACCTGGATCTGCGAGATCGCCAGGGCGACGCCGTTGGCCGTCGGGACGCCGTTCGGCGCCTCGCCGCCGGTCATCGGCAGCTCGATGCCGACCTTCACGGCGATCGCGGGACCGCCCGCCGCGCCGCTGGCGGCCGCGCCACTCGCCGCGGCGCTCGCAGCCGGGCTCGCCGTCGAGCCACTACACGCAGACGCCACGACGGCAAGTACCGCCAGGCTCGCGCCCACACGCGCGTACTTCATGCGCTCTCCTCCATTTCCCCCCGATACCCCCGCCGCCTCCGAGGCGTTGGGGCCGCCGGGTCGCCCCTGGTGGCCGGTTTGTGTGTCCGGCACGGCGGTGGCGACGCGACGGGTCGGGGGACCCTTTCGTCCGGAGCGAGCGCTCCGGAGCGATGCCGTATGATAGGGGCTCGCGCAGGGGATGCAAGATTGTCGTTCGCATTCGGCCCCCTCGCGGATTCGCTTCGGGACGGCTGTTCGAGCCTCGTGTCGCTCGCCTCCCGGGCACCTTCGGCGGTCAGGCGCGGGGCCGCCCCGGCCGATCCACCAGATCGGCACCGGGTTCCCGGCGCATCGGCTGCCTGCTGAACGAGGTACGTGCTCGGCGTGGAGTACCTGGTCCGTCAGGCCCGCATCACGGACGTGGACCGTCTGGCCTCCTTGGGCCGGGCGTCCCTGTCGGGTGCTGGCGGCGGCTCGCTGGACGCCGCGGACCTGCTTCGCCAGCTCGTCTACCTGCCGAACGCGAGCCTGCTCGTCGCGGAGTCGCGACGGGTCCTCGTTGGCGGGGCCCTGCTGGTCCTGCGTCCGTCGGTCACGGCCGGCGGGTACGTCGGGACCGTGGACTTCCTGGTCGTGGGGCCCGGCCATGACGCAGATCGCGTGACGGACGTCCTCCTGGAGGAGCTCCTCCGATCCGCGGGCAACAAGGGTTGCTCGACGGTCGAGATGGCGCGGCCCTCCGATCCCGCGGACCTCGCCCGCCTCGAGCGGTCCGGGTTCGCCCCCGCCGGACCCTCGCTCCGGCGCCCGCTCGCGGTGGCCGACCAGGCTCGCCGCCCCTAGCGACCGGTTGGCCGGAGGCGCCGGACCGACCCCACATAGGAGCTAACGTTGGGCAAGAACGTCGCCGTCTTCGTGGACGTGGCGAACATCTTCTACGCGGCCAAGGCGGCCGGCGTGGACATCGACTACGTCACGCTGCTCAAGGCGGCCACCGCGGGACGGGATTTCGTCCGCGCGTACGCCTACACCGGGCTGGACCCGGAGAACGAGAACCAGCGCAACTTCCACCAGTTCCTCGCGCGCCACCAGTACAAGGTGGTCAGCAAGGACATCCGGAAGTATGGCGACGGCAAGGTCAAGGCGAACCTCGACATCGAGCTCGTCGTGGACATGATGAAGACCGCGCGGAACCTCGACATCGCGGTCGTCGTGTCGGGCGACGGGGACTTCGCGTCTGCCATCCGAGCCGTCCAGGAGATGGGCGTCCGGGTGGAGGTGATCTCGTTCCGCGGCAACACCTCGTCGGACCTGATCGACGTCGCCGACCTGTTCACCGACATCACCCAGATCGCCAAGGTTGACAAGGGGTCCACCCGCTCGGGCCGCCGCGTGGCGGACGACGACGAGGACCTGTCCATGACCGAGGTCCCGGACAAGATCACCGAGGGCACCGGACGCGGGCGAGGCCGTGGCCGCGGCCGCGGCCGCTGGGAGCGCGAGGAGGTCGCCGCGTCGTCGCGTGGCGGCCGCTCGCCGCGCACGGTCCGCTCCGAGGAGCCGGCTGTGACGTCCGGCGGCCAGATCGTGGCGCTGCCGGGCGAGCGGCTCGCGCGGGCTGCCGCCGTTCCCGTCCCGGCCGAGGGGCCGAAGGCAGGCGATGCGCCGAAGCTCGCCGACGCGCCGAAGCTCGCCGACGCGCCGAAGCTCGCCGACACGCCGAAGCTCGCCGACACGCCGAAGCTCGCCGACACGCCGAAGC
>JAKAHL010000064.1 GCA_021815005.1 Chloroflexota bacterium | reverse complement strand
CAGTGGCGGCGGCCCGTCAGTGGCGGCGGCCCGTCAGTGGCGGCGGCCCGTCAGTGGCGGCGGCCCGTCAGTGGCGGCGGCCCGTCAGTGGCGGCGGCCGCCGGTTCGGGATCGGTGGCCCCATCCGCGGGTGGCGCCGTGGTGGGGACCCTCGCCGCCCTCGCCTCGGTCTCCGCCACCAGGCCCGCGGCCGCCCGCCGGGCGCCGCCGCGGCGGTAGCGCAGCGCCACCAGGACGGTCAGCAGCATGAAGGCCAGCGAGGCGGAGTTGGTGCCCACGAGCACCCAATTCGGGAGGGCGACCCCGTACGAGATCCAGACCGCGAACCCGACCATGAGCAGCCCCAGGTAGAGCAGGGACACGTCGTTCGACGATCTGGTCCGGCGCATCCGCCGGATCTGGAGAGCCGGCGACAGGGCCATGGCCAGGCCGGCGACGGTCGCGGCGACCGCGAGCAGGTCCGTCGTGCTCACGGTCGGCCGCCGGCGGCTCGCCCCTCGGCCTTGCGGGCCCGCTTGCCCGCCTGGTAGGCCGCCAGCGCCTCGGCCGAGTCCACGTCCGCGAGCGTCGGCTCCGCGGGCAGCTGGGCCTCCCACCCGGCCGGCCGGACGCCGAACCGACGGGCGAGCACCCCGATGACGGTCGCCGACTTGGCCTCGCCGATCCCCGGCAGCGCCCTGAGCCGCGCCCGCAGGTCGCGGGCGTCCGACGCCCCGGTCCAGATCCCGGAGGCGTCGTTGCCGTACTCGCTCGCCACCACCGCGCACAGCGCCTGGACTCGGCCGGCCATCATGCCCGGGAAGCGGTGCAGCGCCGGCGGCGTCCGGAAGGCGGTCTCGAGGTCCTCGGGTGGCAGGCCGGCCACGGCGACGGCATCGAGCCCGCCCAGTCGGCGGGCCAGCTCGAGCGGGCCGGAGAAGGCCTTCTGCACGGCGACCTGCTGGTCCAGCGCAAAGCCCACGAGCAGGGCGAGCGGACTGGACGCGAGCAGCGCGTCGGCTTCGGGGTTGCCGGTGAACGGGAGCGAGGTGACGGGCTCGGGCATGGGTTCGGGCATGTGACCATCGTACGCGACGCTCCCGCCGCACCGGCCCGGCGGCTCGCCCGGTAGCATCGTCCGCGTGGGCATCCTGGGCATCGACCACCTCGTCATCGCGGTCCGGGACCCCGACGACGCCGCCGCCGGCCTCGAGACGCGGCTCGGCCTCTCGTTCTCGGGCGGGGGGCGCCACGCGTCGGCCGGGACCTGGAACCGGCTGGCGTTCCTGGGCGACGCCTACCTAGAGCTGATCGGCGTCTTCGACCGCGGGCTCGTCCTGGCCAGCCCCGAGTTCGCTGTCGGCCAGGCGGCCCTGGCCTTGCTCGACGCGGGGAGCGAGGGGCTGGCCACCTGGGCGGTGGCCGTGGACGACTGCGTCGCCGAGGCCTCGCGGCTGCGCGCGGCGGGCTCCCCGATCGGCCCGCCGGTGACCGGCTCGCGAGTCCGGCCCGACGGCGAGACCGTCCGCTGGGTGACAGCGTTCCCGGTCCTCGGCCCCGACGCGCCGCCGTTCCTCATCGAGCACGAGATGGCGGGCGCCGAGTGGGGCGCCGAGGCCATGGCGGCACGCCGGGCGTTCGCCCATCCTGGACTCGGGCAGGCGCGCCTCGCCGAGCTGGCGCTGCCCGTCGCCGACCCGGCTGCCTTCGCGGCCCGCTGCCAGGCCGTGGTCGGGATCCCGTTCGACGCAGGGCCCGCGAACTGGTCCGCGCGGGTCGGCCCGCACGCGGTCCGGCTGCTCGAGGGTGCCGGCCGCCCTCCCGAGATCCGGCTGGCGACGGCCGGGGCGCACGGGCGGAGCACGCTGCGCCCCGGGGTGGCGTGGCAGCTCCCCGGCGGCTGAACCCGGCGGCCCGTACCATGCCGCGCATGGCGACGAGACGCGACTTCACCTTCCACGGCAACGGCCGCGAGCTGACGGCGTTCTACGCGGAGCCCGAGCCGCCGGCTGGCGCCGACCTCGACGCTCCGCTGCCGCCCCACCCGGCGGTCATCGTGGTCCACGAGATCATGGGCCTCAACGACGACATCCGGCGGATCGCGAGCCGCTTCGCCGACAGCGGCTATGTCGCCCTCGCGCCGGACCTGGTCGGGGCGGGGTTCAAGCCGCTGTGCATCGCGCGGTTCATGCGCGGCATGAGCCGGGTGGCCCGCGGCCGCCCGTACCGGGAGATGCGCGCGTTCCACGACTGGCTGGCCGCACGCCCCGGGGTGGACCCCGACCGCATCGGCATGGCGGGCTTCTGCGCCGGCGGCGGCTTCGCCATCCTGTACGCCGCGCGCGGCGGTCGCGAGCTCCGCGCGGTGGCGCCCTTCTACGCCGGGCTGCCGGCGGACATGTCGATCATCCCGGACGTCTGCCCCGTGGTGGCCTCGTACGGCGGGCGGGACCGGACCTTCGGCTCGAACGGGGCCGTCCTCCAGGCGGCCCTCGAGGCCGCTGGCGTCCCCCATGACGTCAAGACCTACCCGGACGCCGGGCACTCGTTCATGAGCCGGCACGACGGGCCCCTGATGGCGGCCATGGCCCACGGCCCGATGCGCGTGGCGCACGACCCGGACGCCGCCGAGGACGCGTGGGGCCGGATGCTCGCGTTCTTCGGGGAGCACCTCGCCCCGCGGGACGTCACCGCCTCGTGACCGCCGCGGGCTGACGGGTCGCCGAGCCCCGTCGGGCCAGACGTCGCCGCTGGGCCGCGCCGCGGTCAGGCGGCCGGGGCCAGCCTCGCCCGACGCCCGGCGCGCGCCGCCAGGACGAGCCCGAGGCGGTACGCCACGAGGAACGCCACGATGGCCAGCGAGCCGAGGTAGATCCACTGCGCCCACGCCTGGCCGCTGTCGGTGCCGGCGGCGATGCCGTGCGCGGTGGCGCCGGCGAACGAGAGGAACGTCACCAGGTGGAGTGCCCGCCAGGCCCGCTGGCCGATCCGCCGCCGGACGTGGAAGCTGGCCGTCACGATCGCCGTGAGGTAGAGCGCGACCTGCCCTGCGCCAACCGCGAGCGGCGCGTACGGCGACGCGCCGGGCAGCAGCAGGTCTGTCAGGGTGAACGGCATCGACGCGTCGAGGCTCAGCAGGCCGGCGTGCAGGGCGGCCATCGCCAGGCCCGCGACGGCAAGGTCCTGGTGGAGCGCGAAGCTCACGGGCCGGTGGGCGATCGCGTCCAGCAGCTTGGTCGAGAGCAGCAGGCCGTAGACCACCGATAGTGACATCGTGAGGTAGGCCAGCCAGGCGAACAGCCGCTCGAACAGCCACGGCAGGCTGGTCGGGCTCGCCGCCAGCACGCCGGCCACCACGCCCGGCAGCGTCCCCCCGATCACGACGCCGGCGGCGATCGCGGGCAGGCCGAACCGGACGAGCGAGGTGCGCGGGTCCATCCCGCGCGATGTCACGCCAGCCATCGCAGCATCTCCGGGGTGGCGCGGAGGTCGCCGCGCTCGGTGAGGATGAGGGCCCCGAGGACGCCGGGGCGGTCGAGCAGCGCGAACGCGCGCGCCGTGCCGACGATCACGGCAGCCTTGGCGAGGGCCTCCGCCTCGCGGGCCGATCCCGCCACGACCGTCGCCTGGACGATGTCCGTGACGGCCGGCCGCCAGGTGTGGGGATCGATCAGGTGGTGGGCATCGCCGCGCGCGTGGGCCCAGCGGTGGACGCTGGTCCCCGATGTGGCCACGCCGAACGCGCCCGGAGCGATCCCGGCGCGGAACCGGAGCACCGCCAGGAACTCCTCTGCGTCGCGCGGGTCGGCCACGCCCAGCACCCACGCGTCGTCGGGACCGGCCAGCCTCAGGGCGATGTCGCCGTCCGCGTCCACGAGGGCGGATCGGCCCGGGGCCAGCGCGAGGGCACGGTCGGCGAGCCAACCCTTGGCCACCCCGTCGAGGTCGATCCGGACGCCGGGGTCGCGCCGCAGAACGCTCGCCCTGGGGCCGCGCTCGAGCGACCAGCGGCGGCTTGCGGCCCGGGGCGGGCGGACGGGCACGCCGGCCTCCGCCGCGAGGCGCGCCTCGAGCATGGCCACATCGACGAGTCCGTCGGTCAGGCCCTCGGCCGCGCGGGCCCAGTCGAGCACCGCCGTGAGCGTGGGCCCGATGCGCGTGCGATCTCCGGGAGCGGCGTTGGCGCGCGCCAGCTCCGACCCCGGCTCGAACCGCGTCAGCCTGGACGCCCACGCCGCGAGCCGGTCGAGCACGGCGCCGAGCTGCGACCGCGTGACGTCACCCGTGGCGTGGACGGCGACCTCACCGCCCAACATGGCGCGGCGGGCCTCGGCGGTCGCGGGGACGGCGAGGTCGGTCACGGCTTGCCTGACTGGCGCGTGGCGGTCTGGACGATGATCCGGGGCGTCGGCCGGGGCGTGGCAGCGGGTGTCGTCCTGGGGGTCGCCCCGGGCGTCGTGGGTGTGGCGGCGGTCGCGCTGCCAGCGAGGGCGTCCGGCGGCAGGGTCTGGCCCGGTGCGAGGGTGACGACGCGCGTCACGTGGATCACCGACGGCGCGGGAGACGGGCTCGAGCCCTGGGACGCCGCCGCGTCGGCCGCCACGACGTCCGCGGACGTCACCGCAACCGGCTTGGGCAGGATCGACGGCAGCATCGCCGTGGCCAGGGCGGATGCCGACGCGAGGCCGGCGAGGGCGACCACCATGCGGATGCCGCTGGGCTCGGCCACGCCGCGCCGCCGACGAGCCTCGAGGTCCGCTCGAGCGGGGTGGTGGAGGGACAGGTGCTGCGGATGCGCGTCCTGCCGCGCGTGGGCGGGCGGCGGCACGGGACGACCTCCGGGCGGGCCGGGCTGGCGGGGTTCGGTCATCAGTCGTTGTCTCCGCCCTCGACGCCGCCTGCGGGCGTGACGATCACGCGCTTGACGATGATGGGCGAGGGAGTTGGGGCAGGGGTGGGGTTGGGGCCCGCGGCGGGCGGCACCACGTACACGGTGTCGATCTGCGTGACGGGCTGGGGCGGGGCGGCAGGGGCCGACGCCGCAGCCGGGGTGTTGACCCCGGGAGGGGTTGCGGCGGGCCGGGCGAAAACCACGCCCGCGATCGCCAGCCCGAGCGCTAGGACGGCCGACGCGGCCAGCGAGGCGGCGAGGAGCGCCACGCGTGTCAGCATGGAGTTGGGCCTCCCGACGGGATTTCGAACAGGCCCCCAGCGTGGCTCCAGCGCGCCGACCGTGCACTGAGACCCGGGTGAGACTTCTCACAGACGCGCGGGCGGACCCTCGACCTGCGTCCGCATCGGCCCCACAATCGTCGGCATGCGCATTCTGGTGGTCGAGGACGAGCCCAAGATGGCGGCGCTGGTGAAGCGCGTGCTGGTGGCGGAGCGCCATGTCGTGGACGTGGCGCCGGACGGCATCTCCGCGGTCGCGATGGCGGAGACCGGGCCGCACGACGTGGTGGTGCTGGACCGGGGCCTGCCGGACATCGACGGCATGACGGTGATGCGCCTGCTCAAGGCCCGGGGCGTCACGGCGCCGGTGCTGATGCTCACCGCGCTCGGCTCGGTGGACGACCGGGTCGCCGGGCTCGACGCGGGCGCCGACGACTACCTCGCCAAGCCGTTCGCCTTCTCCGAGCTGCTGGCCCGCATCCGGGCACTCGGCCGGCGCCCCGCGCCCTCGGCGGACGCCCACCTGTCGGCCGGCGACATCGTGCTCGACGAGCTGCGCCATGTCGCCCAGGTGGGCGAGCGCACGGTGGACCTGTCCGCCCGGGAATTCGCGCTGCTGGGGTTCTTCATCCGCCACGCCAACCAGGTGGTGACCCGCCAGCAGATCCTCGACCAGGTCTGGGGCGCCGAGCCCGACGTGTACTCGAACGTGGTGGACCTGTACGTCTCGTACCTGCGCCGCAAGCTGGGCGAGCTGGCGCGCGCCGACCGGCTCAAGACGGTGCGGGGCGTCGGCTACTCGCTCAAGTCAGAGGGCTGACCCCCCATGGCCCTCGGCACCACCGAGCGCCTCATCCGGCGGACGCGCCGCCGGCTGTTCGCGGTCACCATGGCACTGCTCGCGCTGCTGGTGGTGGGCGTGGGCGCCGTGACCGCCGTGGTGGCGCTGCGGGCGCTCGACAGCGACGTGGACCGGGCCGTGATGGACGCGGTCCAGGCCCGGGTCGTCGCCACCGGCAAGGAGACGGGCGGTGACAGCGGCGGCGTGGACACCGACGCCGCCGCGGATCCCGATCGGCCCACGGGCCAGTCGGACACCTTCGTGCTGGTCGTGAGCCCCTCGGGCACCGTCACCGAGAACCGGTCCAACTACCCGACCGTCGGCCTGCCCGACACGGCCGCCATGGCCTCGGCCGCCGCGAGCGGGAGCGACCTGCGCACCATCCAGGCGAACGGTGTGGACCTCCGCCTGTACACGCTGCCGATCGTCCACAACGGGCAGACCCTGGGGTTCGTCCAGGGCGGGATCCGCCTCGACCTCCACGACCAGATCGCCCGGACGCTGCTCCTCGCGATCGGCGCCGTCGGCGCGGTGGGCCTGGTCGGGGCGGCACTGATCACGCTCCTCGTCACCGGGCGGGCCCTGCGGCCCATCCGCGAGGGCTTCGAGGCCCAGCGCCGGTTCGTGGCCGACGCCTCGCACGAGCTGCGCACGCCCGCCGCGCTCATCCGCGCCAACGCCGAGGTGCTGGAGCGGGAGAACCTGGTCGATGACGAGGGGCGGGACTTCGTGACCGATATCGTGGCCGAGGCGGACCGGCTCGGGCTGCTCGTGGGGGACCTGCTCCAGCTGGCGGCCTGGGACGAGACCAGGCTCTCGGTGTCGTCCGTGGTGCTCGACGTCGCGTCGCTCGCGGCCGACACGGTGCGCGGCGCCACCGCGCTGGCGGCCGAGCGCGATGTGACGCTGGCGCACGAGGCGGTCGGCCCGGTCCTCGCCAGCGCGGACCGCGACCGCTTCGTCCAGCTGCTGCTGATCCTGGTGGACAACGCCGTGGACCACTCTCCGCGCGGCACCACCGTCACGGTCCGGGTTCGGCGGGCGGGGGCGCAGGCGGTGGTCGAGGTGGAGGACCAGGGGCCCGGCATCCCGCCGGAGGCGATGGAGCGGATCTTCGAGCCGTTCACGCGCCTCCACGGGACCACCCGCCACGGCTCCGGCGGCACGGGGCTGGGCCTTGCCATCGCGCGCCGGATCACCGACGCGATGCGGGGCACGATCCACGCGTCCTCGCCCGAGGGCGCCGGCGCCCGGTTCACCGTGACGCTGCCGGCCTCGGACAGCCACGCGAAACCCGACGCGCCGGCCTGATCGCCGCGGGTCCGCGCGCTGGCCCGCCCGAGAGCGCGCGACCCGAGGAGCCAGGGGCGCCCGCCGCGCGGGCTGGGATCCTAGTCGATGGCGATCCGCACGCCGCCGTGCTCGTCGTCCACCACCAGCACGGGACCCGTCAGGCCCGATCGCAGCGCCGCCCGCACGCGGTCCACCTGATCGCCCGACAGGCCGGGGACCCGGTCGAGCGCGTACTGGCCGAGGGCCAGGGGCAGGCGCAGGTTCACCACCGTGCGGGCACCGTCCCGCACCTCGATGCGCAGCGACCGCCCGCCGCCCTCCCCTCCGGGCGACGGGGGCCGACCCGCCCGGCCGGACGCTGGCCCGGGCCATCCTCCGGCCGGCGTCGCCCCGGGATCGAGCCGGGCGTCGAGCGCGGCCAGGATCACGGCGGCCTCGTCGGCCGTGAGGCGACCCTCCGCCACCAGGCGCAGGACGGTGTCGAGCGGATCCTCCGGCACGGTTCAGGCCTCCGCAGCGGCCGGTCCCTCGAGCTCGGCCAGCCGATCCGCAGCCTCCGCCACGGTGACCTCGCCCCGCTCCAGGGCGCGCAGGATCGCCAGGCGCCTCGCGTCCGCGTCGGATGCGACGGCAGGCGCCGGCACCGGCGTCTCGGGCGCGGCAGGCGGCCAGGCTTGGGCTGGCGACTCGGCCTGGGCGGCCCAGCCGGCCTTGGCGCCGGGCACCCATGACGCGCCCCGGGATGCCCAGCCCTTGGCCGATTCCGCCCAGTCGCGCGCGAGATCCGCCCAATCGCGGCCCACGTCGGCCCACGATGCGGAGGCCGGCGCGGGGCCTGCCGGCGTCGGCGCGGCGGCATCCGCCACGGGATCCGCGACGCCCGGCTGAAGCCGCGCGTCGCCGGACATGGTCCGGATGCCGATCCTCACGCGCCCCGCGCCCACGACCACGGTGCGGCGGCCCCGCGTGCCGTCCGACCGATGCGGCACGGCCGCACGGATGTCGCCGGCCACGGACTGGAACTCCACCGTCACCTCGCTGCCCGTGACCAGGCGCGTGTCGCCCGACACGGTGGCGATGCTGTGGGCGGACCCGGCGTCCAGCCGGCCGTCCACCAGGATGTCCCCGCTCGTGGTCGCGGCATCCAGGGCCAGGATCATGGGCGCCCGCACGCTGACGGCGCCGGACACGGTGCGCGCGGTCACCGCCACGGCCCCGCGGGCGTCCACGAGCACACGACCAGACACCGACTCGGCCGTCACCGACCCGTCCTCGGCACCGACGCGGATGTCCCCGCTCGCGG
>JAKAHL010000063.1 GCA_021815005.1 Chloroflexota bacterium | reverse complement strand
TCCTCCGACGCCAGCAGGCGCTCGCCGGTGGCGGCGTCGGTCATCCGGAACTTGAGCTCCACCTCCACCGGCGGCACGGAGCCGGGGGTCACGCTCGCGGGTCCATGGACCCGGTCACCGCCTGCGGCCGAGACGGTTCGACCGGCTCCTGCGGGACGGCGGCCTCGTCCTTGAAGACGGCGAATGTGTCCACCGTGCCAGCGCGGGCCTCCAGAACCTCGGTCCGGAGCCAGCGGCCGTCGGGCTGGAGCTGCCAGGATCGGCGGTCGTCGGCGAGCATGACGTCAATGATACGGGCGAGCCGCGCCTGCAGCCCGTGGTCCTCCACGGGCGTCACCACCTCGACGCGCCGGTCGAGATTGCGCTCCATCAGGTCCGCCGAGCCGATGAACCACTCGGGGCGGCCGCCGTTGGCGAACATCCAGATGCGGGAGTGCTCGAGGAACTCGCCGATGATCGAGCGCACGCGGACGCGTTCCGAGATACCCGGGATCCCCGGCACCAGGCAGCACGCGCCGCGCACGATGAGGTCCACGTCCACGCCGGCCCGGGCCGCCTCGTACAGCACCTCGACGGCCTGCGTGTCCACCAGCGAGTTGATCTTCAGCACGATGCGGGCCGGGTGGCCGGCCCTGGCGTACGCGATCTCGCGCTCCACCAGCTCGAGGAAGCGCGCCCGCAGGGTGATGGGCGCCACCAGCAGCCGGCGGAAGACGCGCTGGCGCGAGAGGCCGGTGAGGGTGTTGAACAGGTCGGTCACGTCCGCGCCCAGCTCCTCGCGGCAGGTGAGGAGCCCCAGGTCCACGTACTGGCGGGCGGTCTTGCTGTTGTAGTTGCCCGTGCCGATGTGGACGTAGCGCCGCAGCCGGCTGCCCTCGCGCCGAACCACGAGCAGGACCTTGGAGTGCGTCTTGAGGCCGATGACGCCGTACACCACGTGGGCCCCGGCCTGCTCGAGCTTGCGGGCCCAGATGATGTTGTTGGCCTCGTCGAAGCGCGCCTTGATCTCGACCAGGACCACGACCTGCTTGCCGCCCCCGGCCGCGTCGATCAGGGCCTGGACGATCGGGGAGTCGCCCGAGGTCCGGTACAGCGTCTGCTTGATCGTGAGCACGTCCGGGTCGCTGGCGGCCTGGATCAGGAACCGTTCCACCGACGCGGTGAACGACTCGTACGGGTGGTGGACCAGGATGTCGCCCGCCCGGATCTGGGCGAAGACATCGGCCGGCTCGTCCTCGTCCTGCGGCTGCAGCCGCGAGGGGACGACCGGGATGTGGGGCGGCGCCTTGAGGCTCGGCCGGTCAAGGTCGGCCAGCTGGGCGAGCGCGGCCAGGTCCAGCATGCCCGCGACCTCGTACGCGTCGCCCTCGCGGATGCCGATGCCGTGGATCAGGATCAGGCGGGTCGCCTCGGGCATCGAGCGCTCCACCTCGAGCCGGACGGCCTCGCCGAAGCGCCGGCGCCTGACCTCCTCCTCGATGGCGAGCAGCAGGTCGTCGGCCTCGTCCTCCTCGACGGTGATGTCCGCGTCGCGGGTCACCCGGAACAGGTGCGTCTCGAGGATCTCCATGCCTCGGAACAGCTCGTCGAGGTTGGCCTCGATGACCTGGTCGAGGAGCACGAACTTGTCGCGCTCGACGGCGAGCAGCCGCGGCAGGCTGGGCGGGATCTTCACCCGGGCGAAGCGGATCTCGCCGGTCTCGGGGTCGCGCAGGCCGACCGCGATCGAGAGCGACAGCGTCGAGATGTACGGGAACGGGTGGCCCGGGTCCACGGCGAGCGGGGTGAGCACGGGGAAGATCTCGTCGTGGAAGCGTCGCCGGAGGTCCTCGTGGTGCTCGGGGACCTGGTCGTAGTCGAGGATGGCCACGCCTGCCGCCGCCAGCTGCTCGCGCATGGACGCCCAGATCTCGGCGTGCTCCGCCACCAGCGCGCGCACGCGCTCGCGGATGGCGTCGAGCTGCTGGGCGGGGTTCATCCCGTCCGAGGCGGCCGCGGTGACGCCGGCGCGGACCTGCCGGCGCAGGCCGGAGACGCGGACCTGGAAGAACTCGTCCAGGTTGCTCGCGAAGATGGCCAGGAACTTCACGCGCTCCAGCAGCGGGTTGCGTGCGTCGCGCGCCTCGTGCAGCACGCGGGCGTTGAAGTCCAGCCAGGACAGCTCCCGGTTCAGGATGGGGGCCCGCTGGTCCCGCGCCGCTCGGCGGCGGCCGCGTCCGACGCGGGGGCCGGGTGCGGGGCGAACGGTGGCCATGGGTCCTCGTGCTGGCGTCGGGGGGGGCTGTCCGCAGCGCGCGCCGGGACGCCTCCCCGGTCCCGAGATCGGGGTGCCGGAGCATACCACGCGTGCGCGAGCACCCAAGAGGCCCGGACGGCGGTCGCTTCCGGGGCCGAAGCGCCCTGGCTCGCTGCGCCTCGCGGCGGTCAGGCGTCCGCCACGTATCGCCGGTCGCCCGTGGCCGGGTCCACCCAGACCCGCATCCGGACGCCCGTGGTCGGGTCCACGAAGCGCTCGTCGGTTGGCCGGAAGCGGCCGTCGGGCCGCGCCGGCTCGCCGCCGCCCGGTCCGTGGCCGTCGCCCGTGCGCTCCGCGTGCAGCGACCGGTAGCGGGTCCGCTCGAGCAGGACGGCGGCGAGCAGGATGGCCCCGGGCACGAACAGCCAGAGCGCCGCGCCGAGGCCCCCGCCCCCGCCGGGGACCGCCATGAGGGCGATCCCGCCCGCCATGAGCAGCACGCCAAGCCCGCCGATGAGCGCCCGGGCCAGCGTCACGCCCACGGTCACTCGCCGGGCTGCGCTGCCCCGGCGTCCGCCTCCACCACGACCGCCGTCCCGTAGGCCACGATCTCGGACATCGTGCCGGCCAGCTCCGACGAGTCGAAGCGCATCGAGATGACCGCGTTGGCGCCGACCATCGCCGCGTTCTGGACCATCCGGTCGATCGCCTGGCGCCGCGTGTCCTCGAGCAGGCTGGTGTACTCGTGGATCTCGCCGCCCGCGATCGAGCGCAGGCCGGCCATGAGGTTGCCGCCCAGACCGCGGCTGCGGACCACCAGGCCGAAGACCTGGCCCTTGGTCTCGACGACGCGGTGCCCGGCGATGAACGGTGCGGTCGCGATGATCATCGGTTGCCTCCATGCCAGTGACGCTCGCCGGCGGTCTCCGCCGGCCCACCCCCGGCGTCCGCCTGGCGGCGGGCGCGCTCAGCGGTGCAGGACTCGCACGGACACTGCTCGCGGAGCAGGTCGTAGGAGTGGAACCCCGAGTCGTGCCCGTCGCCCCAGGTGGGCTGGATCGCGTAGTTCCCGACCAGCACGAGGTCCACCAGCTTGGTCTGGTCCGGCGTGAGGGTCGGGTTGGAGTCCAGCCAGCCGGGCTCGCCGGCCTCGCCGCGGCAGTAGGCGCACGGGCACAGCCAGCGCAGCGTGACGGCGTCATAGGCGCTCTGGTGCCCGTCCGCCCACTCGATGCGGAGGGTGCCGGCCGCACGGTCGGCGTCGAAACGGAGGGGCCGGGTTCGGGGGTTGTCCTGCATGGGCCGAATCCTACTCCGGCCCCCGGCCCGGCCCCGCCCCGCCGCCGACGAGCCTCGCGACCAGCTCCCAGCTCGCGTCCGAGCCGCGCCACCGGGTTCGCAGCCCCGGCAGGCCCACCCGCCAGCGCACGTAGCGCAGGGCCGCCACGGCCACCACCACGTCGTCGACCGGGCCGAGCACCGGGATGAACTCAGGAATCAGGTCGAGCGGCGAGACGATCCAGGCCACGAGGCCCACCAGGACGATCCGCACGTCCAGCGGGACCGTGGGATCCGCGACCAGGCCGCGCAGCAGGCGCAGCAGGTCGGGAATGGCGGCGACGACCGCGCGCGCCGGGACGCCCTTGGGCCGGGCGAGCCAGAACAGAGCGAGGCACGCGAGCCACATCGCGACGAGCGCGGCCGCGATGGCCAGCAGGAGGTCCGGGCCCATGGCCCGATCGTGCCACAGGCGGCCGCCTCCCGGGCGGCTATGCTCGCGGCGCATGGTGCTCGTGGTGGACGGTCTCCACAAGCGGTTCGGGCCTGTCGTCGCGCTCGACGGCCTGTCGTTCGAGGTCGCCCCCGGCCAGGTCTTCGGGTTCCTGGGCGCCAACGGCGCCGGCAAGACCACGACGATGCGGATCGCGCTCGGGGTCCTGGAGGCCGACGCGGGCACGGTGACCTGGCGGGGCACCGAGAGCCGTCGCCTGCCGCGCTCGACGTTCGGGTACCTGCCGGAGGAGCGCGGGCTGTACCCGCGAATGCGCGTGCTCGACCAGCTGGTCTTCTTCGCCGGGCTCCACGGCATGCCGCCCGACCGCGCCCGGCGGGAGGCGCTCGCCTGGCTGCGCCGGTTCCGCGCCGAGGACCTCGCCGGGCGCCGGGCCGAGCAGCTGTCCAAGGGCAACCAGCAGAAGGCCCAGTTCATCGCCGCCGTCCTCCACGAGCCTGCCGTCCTGCTCATGGACGAGCCGTTCACGGGGCTCGACCCGGTCAACGTGGCGCTCCTGCGCGAGGCGTTCCTGGAGCTGCGCGACCGCGGCCGCACCGTGGTCTTCTCCACGCACCAGATGGAGGTGGCCGAGGCGCTGTGCGAGGCCGTGGCCATCGTGGACCGCGGGCGCGTGGTGGCCGGCGGCCCGCTGCGGGATGTCCGCCGCTCCACCGGGCGCCGGATGGTGCGCATCTCCGTCGCCGGGGACCACCGCATGCCGTGGCTCGCCCGCGTGCCCGGAGCGAGGGTCATCCAGGCGGGCATGGACCGGACCACCGTGGAGCTCGAGGGTGGCCTGGAGCCGGAGGCCGTCCTGGCCGCCGCGGTGGGCGCCGGCGCCCGGGTCCTGCACTTCGAGGTGGCGGACCCGTCGCTCGAGCAGGTGTTCATCGACCGGGTCGGCCGGCCGGCCGAGCAGGAGCTGCACCTGGCGCCCGGACTGGGGGACGGCTCGTGAGCAGCGGGGCGACCGTCCGCAACATCTGGCTGGTCGCCCGGCGGGAGTTCGCGGAGCGCACGCGCTCGCGGGCGTTCGTGGCCTCGACGATCCTGCTCGGCGCGCTGGGCGTGGCCGTGGCGCTGATCCCGCTCGCGGTGCGGCTGGCCGACCGGGCGACGGTCCTGGGCATCGCCGTCAGCGCGGCGGAGCCCGGGCTGGCCTCGGCGGCCGCCGGCACGATGGGCACCGTGCTGAACGGCCAGGCGGGGAGCGGCGGCACCGCGACGTTCGCCTTCACGGTGTATGGGGACGCGGTCGCGGCGGCGAGCGCGGTGACGGACGGTCGGCTGGTGGCGGCCGTGCGAATCGCGCGCGGCGCCGATGGCGGTCTCGTGTTCAACGTCTTCAGCGTCGGCGCGCTGGCGTCGGACAAGGCGCAGCTCCTCCAGGTGGGCGCGTTCGCGGTCGGCGTGCTCGACTGGACCAGGGCGAACCCCGGCGCCACGCGACCCTTCGTCGCGCCCTCGTTCAGCGTGGCCGATGCCGGCGACGCCGCCAGTGGCGCGGCCGGCGGAGCTGCCTTCGACGCGGCCGATTACGCGAGCCGTCGGATCGTGGGCATCGTGCTCGTGGTGCTCTCGTTCCTCACCCTCGTGTTCTACGGGCTGTGGGTGGCGTCGGGGGTCGTGGCGGAGAAGTCCAGCCGGGTCATGGAGCTGCTCATCTCCGCCGCCACGGCCGGGCAGCTGGTGGCGGGCAAGATCCTCGGGATCGGCCTGGCGGGCCTGACCCAGGTGGGCCTGGTGCTGGTGCCGGCCCTCCTCGCCCTGGTGACCTCGGGCCGGATCGGCGACGCGCTGCTCGGGCCAGATTCGGGCGCGGGCGCCTCGCTGGGCGCTCTGTCCCCCGGGCTGCTGCTGGGTTTCGTCGTCTACTTCGTGCTGGGGTTTGCGCTGTACGCGTCGCTGTACGCGGCGGCGGGCTCACTGCTGTCGCGCGAGGAGGACCTCCAGACGGTGGCGCTGCCCCTGTCCATTCCCGCGGTGGCGGGCTACTTCCCTGCGGTCCTGGCGCTCTCGGGCAGCAACTCGCCGGTCATCCGGGTGGCCTCGTACGTGCCGCTGTGGAGCCCGTTCGTCATGATGTCGCGGCTGGCGGTGGGGCGGGTGGAGGCCTGGGAGCTGGCGCTGTCGCTGGGGCTGCTGGCGCTGACCGTCCCGCTGGTGGCCCTGTTCGCCATCCGCGTGTACCGCGCCGGTGTGGTGATGTACGGGCAGCCGCCCTCGCCGCGGGTCTTCTGGCGGGCGATCCGGGGCGGATAGCGGCGCGCGGGAGCGCCGGCTGGAGCGCGTGGCGACAGCAGGTCCGCCATGGCGCCGTCGGCCGTCGGCCGGGCATCGGCCCGGGCTAGACTGACGGCACATCCCGCCGGCCCGTCCGAGCCGGTTTCGCGCGCCCCGTGCACTTCGGAGGACCCCGTGCCCCGCCCTGCGCAGCCCGACGACCTCTACCGCCTGCAGGTTCCCACGGACCCGCAGCTCGCCCCCGATGGCCGGCGGGTGGCCTTCACCGTGACCCGGTCCGCCGTTGGCAAGGACGGCTACCGCACCGCGGTCTGGCTGGCGCCGGCCGACGGGTCCGCACCTGCGCGTCGGCTGACCTACGGGCCCCGCTCGGACGCGCACCCGCGCTTCGCGCCCGACGGCCGGACCCTGGCGTTCCTCTCCGACCGGCGCACCAACGTGGAGGAGGAGCCCGAGCGCGAGGCGGCGAAGGACCGCCAGGACGCGTCGCAGGTCCACCTGCTCCCGCTCGACGGCGGCGAGGCCCGCCGCCTGACTGACCTGCCGCGCGGCGTGTCGGGCTTCGCCTGGTCGCCGGACGGGACGCAGCTGGCCGTGCTGACCGCGTCACTCGGCGCCACCCCGACGGCCGACGCGCGCCGTCGCGGCCGGCCCGCGCCGCCCAAGCCCGGCGAGACGCCGCTGTCGGACTACCGCTACATCGACAAGCTCGGCTACCAGTACAACGGCGCGGGGTTCATCGACGACAAGGACGCCCACGTCTGGCTGGTGGACGCGACCACCGGCGAGGCGCGGCCGCTGGTTGCCGGGCCGACGCCGGAGAGCGACATCGCCTGGTCGCCGGACGGGACGCGGATCGCGTTCGCGGCCAACCGCCACGCCGCTCCGGACATCCACGGCCGCAGCTCCCTGTTCACGGTGGACGTGGCGACGGGCCGACAGACCACCGTTGCCGGTGGCGCCGACGCCTCGTTCTGGCGCCCGACCTGGACGCGCGACGGCGCTTTCATCATCGCCCTCGGCGACCGATTCCCCCGGGTGGGGTTCCGGACGGGCATCTGGCGATTCGCGGCGGACGGGTCCGAGGCCGGCGCGGGCACGGACCTGCTGGCCGGGTGCGAGCTCAAGCCCGACGCGGCGATGACCAGCGACATCACGATCGGCGAGCCGCACCGCCTGTGGCCGACGGCCGACGGCACGGGGCTGCTGTTCGCTGCGCCGTTCCGGGGCAGCTACGAGCTGTGGCGCGTCCCGCTCGCCGGTGGGGCCAAGCCGACGCGGCTGACCTCGGGCCACCACTACCTGTCCGGCTGGGATGCGGTGGCCGCGGGCGGGCGCGACGTCCTCGCCGCCGTGGTGTCGGCGGCGACGCGGCTACCGGAGGTGCACGTCCTCGACGAGGCGCCCGACGGGACGCGCACCCCGCGCGCCGTGTCCGCGCTCAACGCGGAGGCCCAGGGCGAGATCGCCTGGGTGGAGCCGCTGGAGCGCTGGTGGGACAGCGACGGGCGGCGCATCCAGGGTTGGCTGTACCCGGCCGGCGATGGCGCCCGGCCCATGGCGCTCGAGATCCACGGCGGGCCGCACACGCTGTACGGCTGGAGCCCCGTGCTCGAGTGGCAGGTCCTGGCGGGCGCGGGCGTGTCCGTGCTGGCCTCGAACCCGCGCGGCTCCGAGGGGTACGGGGAGGCGTTCAACCGTGCCAACCTCGGCGACTGGGGCGACGGGCCCATGGCCGACGTGATGGCCGGCGTGGACCAGGTGCTGGCTGACGGCCTCGCGGACCCCGAGCGGCTCGGCGTCACCGGCGGCTCGTACGGCGGCTACCTGACCAACTGGATCGTGGGGCGCACCGACCGCTTCAGGGCCGCGGTCACCTGCCGCTCGGTCGTGGACATGGGCACGCTGTTCCTCACCGGGGACATCTCGGGCGGGGAGTGGGCGGAGATCGAGTTCGGGCGCCTGCCGTGGGAGGACCCGTCCTACTTCTGGTCGATCTCGCCCATCTCGCTGGCCAAGAACGTCCGCACGCCGCTGCTGATCCAGCATGCCGAGCACGACCTGCGGTGCACCATCGGCCAGGCCGAGATGCTGTTCACGGTCCTGCGCTCGCTGCGGCGGCCGGTGCGGCTCATGCGCGTCCCCGACGAGAGCCACGAGCTCACGCGGTCGGGCACGCCGTTCCGCCGCGCCGAGAACCTGGTCCAGGTGCGCGACTGGTTCGCGCACTACCTGGTGAGGGGTGAGCACCGGCTCCCGGCCCCGCCGCGGAACCGCGCCGGCCGCTGAGGCTCGGGGCAGCGCGGGCCGACCGGCCGCCTGCTGGCGCGGGCTGGCGCCGCTGGACGG
>JAKAHL010000062.1 GCA_021815005.1 Chloroflexota bacterium | reverse complement strand
AGGCTGGCGGCGATCGCATCCTCGTCGCCGGTCACGCTGGGCTGCCGGACCAGGGCCGCCAGGTCCGACTCGAGCCGGGCCGGGTCCACGGCGTCGGCGGCCGCCCGGGCCGCGGGCGAGAGCCGGTCCGGCGTGCCCATGCGCGTCACCCCCGGAGCAGCGGCCGCGTCAGGCAGGTCACGCCGCCCGACCCGTTCTCGCCCACCTCGCGCAGCGGCACGGCGTGGACCTCGACCCCGGCCGCCTCCATGCGCCGGCGCGTCACCGGGTTGCCGTCCGCCACCACCACGACGCCCGGGCGCACCGCGAGCACGTTGCAGCCGAGCGTCGGGTACTCCTCCTCCGGCACCTCGATCAGGCGCATGCCGAGGTCGCCGAGCAGCTCGTGCAGCCCGGCGGGCAGGAGCGGCAGGAACACCACCGCGGCGTCGTCCGCCACGGGCGAGATCACCGACAGCAGGTGCACCAGCTCCGCCGGGCCCCTCCAGTAGGGAACGTCGAAGATGCGCGCGTCGCCGCCCACGATGGCCGCCAGCTGGCGGGCCCCCTCGTCGTTGGTGCGCAGCGTCCGCCCGACCACGAGCAGGTCCGGCCGGAGCCAGAACGTGTCGCCGCCCTCCACCGTGCCGCGCCCGGTGATCCGGCCCAGCGTCGGGATACCGCGGGCCGCCGTCCACGCCTCCAGGACCGCGGGCTCGCCCCGCCGGTTCGGCTTGCCCGGCGCCAGCGGGATGGCACCGCCGTCGGCGACGACCATCGGGTCGAACACGTAGACCAGGTCCGGGTCGTCGGTCTCCGCGCCCAGCTCGTGGACACGCACGCCCAGGCCGCCCAGCATCTCGACCAGACCGTCGTGCTCGCGCCGCGCGCTGTCCAGGTCAACCGGCCGGAGGAACCCCACGGCGGGGTCCTCGAAGGCGCGGCCGAACGCCGGCCCCGGGGCCTTCACGAGAACCTCGCGGAGCGGGGCGGTCATGGACTGGGCGCCGAAGGCGCGAGCGGGCGTCGTCATGGCGGCAGGATACGCGGCCCCCGCGCCGGGCGTCATCGCGCGACCGCGGCGCGCACCGGCGCGGCGCGGCCGATCCGCGGCGCCCTGGTCAGCCGGCGGCGATCTCGCGCAGCTCGGCCAGCAGGCGATCCACCTCGTCGGCGGTGTTGTAGTGCGTGAGGCCGATCCGCAGGACACCTTGCGGTTCCAGCCCCAGGGCCTCCACCGGCCCCGCCGCGTAGAAGTCGCCCCACCAGGTGGCGATCCCCCGGTCCCCGAGCGTCGTGGCCGCTGCCTCGGGCGTGGTCCGGGCGAAGGTGATCGCCGCGGTCGGCGTGCGCTCGGCCATGCGCGCCCGGTCCGTGATGCCCCAGACGCGCACGCCCGGGATCGCCTCGAGCCCCCCGAGCAGACGCTCGAACAGGCCGAGCTCGTAGGCGCGGATGGCTGCCATGCCCGCATGCGCATCCCGGCGGCGTCCGGCCGCTAGGTGCGCGAAACCCTCGGCGTGCGGCGCCCCGTACGCCCGGCCGACCTCGGCGATGTACTCGACCGCAGCGCGGGCGCCCGCGTAGCCCTCGAAGTTGCCCGTCCCGGTCTCGAACCGGTCGTGGGCCACCCGCAGCTTGTACGTCGGCAGCGCCGCGAGCGCCTCGCGGCGCCCGTACAGCACGCCCACGTGGGGCCCGAAGAACTTGTAGGCCGAGCAGGCGAGGAAGTCAGTCCCCACCGCCTGCACGTCGATGGGCAGGTGCGGCGCCGCGTGGACCGCGTCCACGTAGGTCAGCGCGCCGGCCTCGTGGGCCCGGCGAACCAGCTCCGCCACCGGGTTGATCGTGCCGAACGCGTTGGACGCCCAGCCGAACGCCACCAGCTTCGGGCGTCCGTGCAGCAGCTTGTCGAACGCCTCGATGTCGAGCGTCACGTCGTCGGGGCGGATCGGCACCGTGTGCACGGTGATGCCGCGGTCGGCGGCCGCCGAGCGCCAGGGGCCCACGTTGGCCTCGTGGTCGAGCCCGGACACCACGATCTCGTCGCCGGGCGCCAGCGCCGCGGTCACCGAGCGCGCGACGTGCATGGTGAGCGTGGTCATGTTCGCCCCGAGCTTGACCTCCTCGGGGTCCGCGGCGTTGAGGAGGTCGGCCAGGGCGGCGTGGGCGTCGGCCACCACGGCGTCGCTGCGCCGAGAGGTGAGGAACGTGCCCTCGTGATTCGCGTTGGACTCGCGGTAGTAGCGGGACACCGCCTCGATGACGGTGTCCGGGACCTGCGTCCCGCCCGGGCCGTCGAACAGCGCGACGGGCCGGCCGTCCTGCTGAATGGAGAGCGCGGGGAAGCGCGTGCGGAGGGCGGCGGCGTCGAACGCGGGCATCGGCTGGGCACCTCGGGTGGCGGGTCTCTGGCCCGATCCTAGCGCGAGCCGAGTCGGGCCGGAGGCCGAGGTCGGGCCGTCACAGGCCCCGGGCACGGCAAGAGCGCCCTGGCACGGGACGGTGCCGGGGCGCTCAGGACGCGGCTGGCGCCGGCCCGCCAGGGGGCGGCGGGCCGGGACGCGGCTGGGGCTTGGCCCGCCAGGGGGCGGCGGGCCCGCCGATTCAGGCGGCGGCCTCCTCGACAGCCAGGTCGATCTCGATCTTGATGTCCTTGCCGACGAGCCAGCCGCCGGTCTCGAGGGCGACGTTCCAGGTGAGCCCGAAGTCCTCGCGGTTGATCTTCGTCGTGGCGTGGAAACCGGCCCGGCCGGCGCCCGCCATCGACTTGTAGAACCCGAGGAACTCAACGTCGAAGGTCACCGGGCGGGTGACGCCCTTGATGGTGAGGTCGCCCGTCACCGCGTAGTCATCGCCGCCCTTGGCCACCACCTTCGTCGAGGCGAACGTGATCGTCGGGTAGGTGTCGGCGTCGAAGAAGTCCGCGGAACGGAGGTGGCCGTCGCGCTGGTCCACGCCGGAGTCGATGGACGCCGTCTCCACGCTGAAGGTGCCGTGCGACGCGGTGAGGTTGTCCTCGTCGATCACGACCGAGCCGGTCGCCGCGTTGAACTTGCCGCGGACCGTGGTCACCATCATGTGCTTGACGGAGAAGCCGACGTCGGTGTGGGTGGAGTCGAGGTTGAAGGTACGGGCCGCCATGGCGGGGAGGTCTCCTGTGCGGCTGGGACGCCGCTGTCATTGATTGACGGTGCAACCATATCCGCACCTAGTTGCATTGTCAACCATGATCTCGCTGGTGTACCGTACGCGCCATGACGTCCCAGACCACCACCCAGACCGACCCCGCAGCGCCCGCCGGACGGGCGTCGCCGGACGATGCGCAGCTGGGCGCCTGGCGCGCCTTCCTGCAGACGCACGCTCGCCTCCTCCGGCGCCTGGACGAGGAGCTCCAGGCGGCCCACGGCCTCTCGCTGGCGGAGTACGACGCGCTGCTGCAGCTGGCCACCGCCCCGGACCGCCGACTGCGGATGAGCGCGCTGGCGGACCGGGTCCTGCTCTCGCGCAGCGGCATCACCCGTCTGGTGGACCGCCTCGTCGCCGAGGGCATGGTGGAGCGGTTCCCCTGCTCCAGCGACGCGCGCGGCTCCATGGCCGTGATCACCGCGCAGGGCGTCAATCGGCTGCGCACCGCATCCCGGACCCACCTCGACGGCGTGCGCCGCTTCTTCCTGGACGTGGTGTCGGCGGACGAGCAGGACGTGATCCGGCAGGCGCTCGGGCGCGTGTCGGACGGCCTTGTCAGCAAGCTCGGCGAGGACAGCGCCTGCCCCAGCATGGCGGACGCCTGACGGGCGACCCGAGGTCCCGCGGGCGCGTGCTCGCGGGGACGAGCGGCTTCGCCTACGCGAGCTGGTCGCCCCGCTTCTACCCCACGGGGCTCCGGTCGCGCGACTACCTCGCCCATTACGGCACTCGCCTCCCCGCCTGCGAGCTCAACGGCACCTTCTACGCCCGACCCGCGCCGGAACGGCTGGGCGCCTGGGCCGCTGCGGTCCCGGACGGGTTCCGGTTCGTTGTCAAGGCCCAGCGGGGCGGCACGCTGCGGGCCCTGCGCGCCGACCCCGTCGCGTCCGTGGCCTGGCTGACCGAGCCCCTCGCCGGGCTGGGCGACCGGCTCGGCGCGGTGCTGTTCCGCATCCCGCGAGGGATCCCGCGTGACGACGCGCGGCTCGCCGCCGTGCTCGCGGCCTGGCCGGCCGCGGTGCCGCTGGCGGTGGAGGCGCAGGATGCGTCGTGGCACGTGGACGAGACGTTCGTCGCCCTGCGTGATGCCGGAGCGGTCCTGTGCGCCACGGACCGCGACGATCAGGAGGCGCCGCCCGACATCCGGCGCACGGGCCCGTTCCTGTACCTGCGCCTGCGGCGCCTGGACGACGACGAGGCCGCGCTCGACGCGTGGGCCCGGCGCCTCGTCCCGTTCCTCGACGACGGCCTCGACGCGTTCGTCATGTTCCGCCACGACGAGGACGGCACCAGCGCGCTGCGCGCCGAGACCTTCGCGACGCGCGTGGAGCGCCTACGCGACCTCGGGTGAGCGCGGCCCGACGGGACGCAGGTACAACCGCAGGACCACGGCGACGTACACCGCCCAGGCCGCGAGCATGACCAGCTCCGGGCGGGCGTTGTAGCCGAGCAGCGCCCGCATGAGCTGGCCCGCGACGAGCCCGGGACCTACCGTCATGCCACCGGTCGCGTCGTTGGGCAGCACGCCGCTCAGGTCCACCACCACCGCCGTGCCCACGCGGACCCAGCCGATCTCCACGAGCTCGTGGACGGCCGAGGCGAGCAAGCCGGCCGCGATGAGGACGAGCGCGATCCCCGTCCAGCGGAAGAACCGCGTCAGGTTGATCCGCGCCGCGCCGCGGTACATCGCCATGCCGAGCGCCGCCGCCAGCGCAAGGCCGAGCAGCGCCCCGGCGAGGACCCACTCGGCACCGGAGCGCGCCGAGGCCGCCTGCCCCACGAGGAACACCGCCGCCTCGAGGCCCTCCCGGATCACCGACACGAAGGCCAGCACGGCCAGGCCGCCCGCCGGCCCGCCGGCCAGTGCCCGCCCCAGGGCGGCGTGGAGGTCGCCTCGGATGCTCGCGGAGGCGCGGCGCATCCAGAACAGCATCCAGGTCACCACGGCACAGGCAAGCAGCATCGTGCCTGCCTCGAACAGCTGCTCGTAGGGCGAGGGCAGGTCCCCAACCGTGGCGAACAAGACGACCCCGGCGGCGAGGCTGGTGGCGCCGGCCGCCCCCACGCCGAGCCAGACCCCGCCGAAGGCCCGTCGGTTCCCGGTCCGGGCGAGGTACGAGAGAATGATCGACACGATCAGCGCGGCCTCCACGCCTTCGCGGAGGCCGGTCAGCAGACCGGCCGCGAGTGACCCTAGGTCCAAGGCGGCGACTCCCAGCGGGGACGCGACTGGCAGGCCGACCCCGCATGGGCGGAGGACGACCGCGAGATGCTAGGCAGCCCGCCTGCCTTCGTCAAGCAGCCCCGCCGCGCCTGATCCCCGAGTCCTGCGCCCCGCTGGCCGGGGGAGCGGCGGGGCTCGGCGCCGATTGACACGCGGCTGTAACGGCGGGAGCGGGCCGCGGATGGCCCCGGGCCGGGCCAGCGCCGTACCCTTGGCCCGCATGTCCCAGCGTCCGGGCCTGTGACGGGGCCCGCACGCGATCGTCGCGCCGCACGGCCCGGTTCCCCTCGCGGGTCGTGCGGCGTGACACTATCCCGGCGGTCGAGACCCGCACGCGAGGCCCAACGGGCGGCCGCGCCGAATCCCCCCTGCGACGGCGCCCGGAGCCCCCGGGGGTCAGGCGTACAGCGAGCCCCGCGACTCGGGGTCGAGGCCGAGCTCGCGGATCGCGGCGGCAGCCGCGACCGGGTCGTAGCCGCCGCTGCGGGCCAGGCCGGAGATCGCCGCGGCCGCGATGGACGGCGGGTCCACGTCGAAGTGGCGGCGCAAGGCCTCGCGTGTGTCGCTGCGGCCGTACCCGTCGGTCCCGAGCGTGAGGTAGGGCGCCCGGACCCACGGCGCAACCAGATCGGGCAGCGTGCGGATCCAGTCCGTGGCGGCCACGATCGGCCCGCCCTCGGGTCCCAGCACGTGGGCGACATACGGCACGCGCTCGGGCTGGTCGGGGTTGAGCCGGTTCCACCGGTCCACCTCGAGCGCCTCGTGGCGGAGCTGCTGGAACGAGGTGGCGGAGTACACCTCCGCGGCGATCCCGAACCGCTGAGCGAGGAGGTCCCGGGCGGCGATGACCTGGGGCAGGATCGACCCGGAGCCCACGAGACGCACGCGTCCCTGCGCGCCGCCCGCGATCTCCGGCGCGGCGGAGAAGCGGTAGAGGCCCCTGACGATCCCCTCGTCCACGCCCTCGGGCTTGGGCGGCTGCGCGTAGTTCTCGTTGTAGACGGTGACGTAGTAGAAGACGTCCTCGCCGTCGCGGTACATGCGGGTCACGCCGTCGCGGATGACCGCGGCCAGCTCGTAGGCGAACGCCGGGTCGTAGGCGCGGATCACCGGCACGGTGGACGCCAGCACCTGCGTGTGGCCGTCGTCGTGCTGAAGCCCCTCGCCCGCCAGCGTCGTCCGGCCCGCCGTGGCGCCGATCATGAACCCGCGCCCGCGCTGGTCGCCGAAGGCCCATGCCTGGTCGCCGGTCCGCTGGAACCCGAACATCGAGTAGAAGATGTAGAAGGGGATCATCGCCACGCCGTGGGTCGCGTACGCGGTGCCGGCGGCCTGGAGGCTGGCCATCGAGCCCGCCTCGTTGATCCCCTCCTCAAGCACCTGGCCGTCCACCGATTCGCGATAGGACAGGATCAGGTCCGAGTCCACAGGCGTGTACTGCTGGCCGTGGGCCGCGTAGATGCCCACCTCCTTGAACAGCGGGTCCAGGCCGAACGTCCGCGCCTCGTCCGGGACGATCGGCACGATGCGCTTGCCGAGCCCGGGATCTCGGATGAGGTTCCGAAGCAGCCGGGCGAACACCATCGTGGTGGACACCTCGGTGCTGCTGCCGGCCTCGAACTCGGCGTCCATCGCGGGCTCGGGCGCGGGCAGGGCAGCCGCGCGCACGACGCGCCGGGGTACCGAGCCGCCGAGCGTCGCCCGCCGCTCGATCATGTACTCAACCTCGGGCGAGCCGGAGCCTGGATGGAAGTACGGGTAGTCGTGGAGCTGCTCGTCGGGGATCGGCAACTCCAGGCGGTCGCGGAAGACGCGCAGTTCGTCCTCGCGCATCTTCTTGGCCTGGTGCGTGTAGTTGCGCGATTCGATGCCCTTGCCCAGCGTCCAGCCCTTGACCGTCTTGGCGATGATCACCGTGGGCGCGCCGCGGAACTCAGTGGCTGCGCGGTACGCGGCGTAGACCTTGCGGTAGTCGTGACCGCCGCGGCGAAGGTGCTCGATGTCGGCGTCCGAGAGGTGCGCTACCAGGCGCCCGAGTCGCGGGTCCGGCCCGAAGAAGTGCTCCCGGACGTAGAGGCCCGTGGACGTGGAGTACTTCTGGAACTCGCCGTCGAGGGTGCTGTTCATCTTCTCGACCAGCACGCCGTCCACGTCGCGCGCCAGCAGCTCGTCCCACTCGCGGCCCCAGATCACCTTGATCACGTTCCAGCCCGCGCCGCGGAACAGGCCCTCCAGCTCCTGGATGACCTTGCCGTTGCCGCGAACCGGCCCGTCGAGCCGCTGGAGGTTCGCGTTGATCACGAAGGTCAGGTTGTCGAGGCCCTCGCGAGCTGCCAAGGAGATGCCGCTGATCGCCTCGGGCTCGTCCATCTCGCCGTCGCCCAGGTACGCCCAGACGCGCTGCTGGCTCGTGTCCTTCAGACCCCGGTTGTGCAAGTAGCGGTTGAAGCGCGCCTGGTAGATCGCCGCCAGCGGCCCGAGGCCCATCGAGACCGTGGGGAACTCCCAGAAGTCCGGCATCAGGCGCGGGTGCGGGTACGAGGACAGGCCGCGGCCGACGGTCTCGCGCCGGTAGTGGTCGAGGTCTCCCTCGGTCAACCGGCCCTCAAGGAACGCGCGGGCGTAGATGCCCGGCGCCGCGTGGCCCTGGAAGAACACCTGGTCGCCGCCGCCCGGGTGGTCCTTGCCCCGGAAGAAGTGGTTGAACCCCACCTCGTACAGCGTTGCCGCCGAGGCGTACGTGGACATGTGCCCGCCGATCCCGGGGAAGCGGGTGTTCGCCCGCAGCACCATCGCCACGGCGTTCCAGCGGATCAGCCGACGAATGCGGCGCTCGAGGGCCTCGTCGCCGGGGAAGTACGGCTCCTGCTCGGGGCTGATGGTGTTGATGTAGCGCGTCTGCGTCAGGCTGGGCAGGCCCACCTGGCGCTGGCGGGCACGCTTGAGCAGCTTGTACATCAGGAAGCGGGCGCGAAGCTCGCCCTCCTGGTCGACGACCTGGTCCAGGGAGGCGAGCCACTCCTTGGTCTCGTCCTCGTCGATGTCAGGTAGCTGATGTTTGAAGTCGTCGAAGTACATGCAGGCTCCGGTGGACGTAACGGACCGCTGCGGGGTCGTTGGGCGGGCTACAGCGTAGTACCGATCCCGGAGGGACGTCGCTGCCGGGCCGGTGTCCTGCCGGGCCGGCAGCAGGCGGGCGAGGTGGCCGGCAGCAGGCGGGCGAGGTGGCCGGCCACCTCGGTCCACTGGCACCCGAACGCGCCGCTGACCGCTGGGCGGGCGCCCCGTCGCAGGACGCCCGCGTGCCGGGCGGCCCGACGCGAGA
>JAKAHL010000061.1 GCA_021815005.1 Chloroflexota bacterium | reverse complement strand
CAAGCGCCTGCGGCGCGAGCTCGAGCGCCTGCGACGGGCAGCCGGCGGCTGAGGGCGGGGCTGGGGCCGGGGCCCGGGAGGCGGCCGGGGAGGCGGCCGGGGCCAGGCCGGGGGCGCTCGCTCTCAGGATCGCCGCAGGCGGGGGGAGTATCCTCGGCGAGGCGCGTGCGCGGCCCCACGCGGCCGCCCGCGGCCCATGCGCGTACCGCGTCCACAACGAAGGCGAGATGAACGGCGACGCTCGAGCCCTGGAGATCGACGGGGTCTCGAAGCGCTACGGCGAGCTGGTGGCTCTCGAGCGCCTCGCGTTCGACGTGCGCGCCGGCGAGCTGTTCGGCTTCGTGGGCCGCAACGGCGCGGGCAAGACGACCACGATGCGGATCGTGCTCGGGGTGCTGAGCGCGGACGAGGGCGAGGTCCGCTGGGGCGGCGCCCCGCTCGACGCCGCCAGCCGCCGCCGCATCGGGTACATGCCCGAGGAGCGCGGCCTTTACCCCAAGATGCGCCTGCTCGAGCAGCTGGTCTACCTGGGCGAGCTCCACGGCATGGCCGGCGCGGACGCGCGACGGGCGGCCGCTGACTGGCTCGGGCGGTTCGGCCTCGCGGACCGCCGCTACGACGAGCTCCAGGCCCTGAGCCACGGCAACCAGCAGCGGATGCAGCTCGCCGCGGCCCTCGTCTGCGCGCCCGAGGTCCTGGTGCTCGACGAGCCGTTCTCGGGGCTCGACCCGGTGGCCCTCGACGTGATGACGGGCGTGCTGCGCGAGCGCGCCGATGCGGGCGTCGCGGTCGTCTTCTCCAGCCACGAGCTGGACCTCGTCGAGCGGATCTGCGACCGGGTCGGGATCATCGACCACGGCCGCCTCGTCGCCTGCGGCACGGTGGCCGAGCTGCGGCGGGAGGGCCCAAGGAGGCTGTGGGTCGATGCGCCGGGCGCACTGCCGGGCTGGCTCGAGGGCCTAAAGGGCGTCTCCTCATTGCGAGCGGACGGCAGCCGCATGCTGCTCGAGCTGGGCGACGGGGCGGACGACCAGGCGGTCCTGCGAACGGCGCTGGCGACCGGCCCGGTGCGGGAGTTCCGGCGAGCGGAGGCCAGCCTCGTCGAGGTGTTCCGCGATGTTGTGGGGGACAGCCAGCTGTCGCAGGTGGCGAGCCATGCGTGACCCGATCCTGGCCCTGCCGGTCATCGTCGCCGTGATCCTGATCGTGGCCGGCCGGGTGAACCGCCGCCGTCCCTGGGGCAACCCGGTCGCGGTGGCCGGCTACGCGGTGCTCGCGGTCACGGCCCTCTTCGCCCTGGTCCTGAGGGGCTGATGGACGCGACCCGCACGCGGCACGCGGCACTCGGGCTCGCCGTCCTCGCGCTCGTCGCGGCGTGCTCGCCCGCGGCGACGGCATCTCCCGGCGCGCCCGCATCGGCGGCAGGCCCCGCGCTGGCGGGTACGGAGGCGTGCGCCTGGCCGGAGGCGTTCAGCCTGTCCACGGCGAACTCCCTGATCCTGGACGCCGCGGAGCAGGTCTGGACCGATTCCTTCCCGATCGCGCCGGGCCTGCGGATCGTCCTGTCCGGATCCTTCCCCGACGCGCGGTACGCCTCGCTGCAGGTCTACACGCAGCCGTACGCCAGCCCGTTCACGCGCAACGGCGTGGGGTCCGCGCTCACCGACTACCAGATCGCCCCGGACCCGGGCAGCGTGAATCCCTGGCAGCAGCAGGCGGCGCCGGGCGGGCGCTACACGGTGACGCTCCGCGAGGACGTCGCGCCGGGCCAGGCGAACACGCTCCCGATCGCCCCCGCGGGGACCACGAGCGGGCAGGGGCTCCTCGTGTACCGCGTGTACCTCCCGGCCGGGGGCGACTTCTCGCGGGTCGCGCTGCCGTCGATGCGGCTGGAGCAGGGCAGCAGCACGCAGACGCTCGCCCCGTGCGCGAGCTTCTACTCGCCCCTCACCGCCCCACGACCGTCCTCGTCGTTCGCGCCGACCGCGGTGCAGACGCCGGCGCCGAGCCCGTCGGCCTCGACGCAGCCCGTGGGCCAGCTGCAGTTCTTCAAGGCGACCATCGGGACGCTGGGGCCGAACACCGACACGCCGTACGTCCTCGCCTACCTCACGCCGCCCGGGCCGGGTGACGTGGTGGTGATCCGGGCCAGGGGGCTGACGCACGCCACGGGCGACCACCCGTCCCCCTGGCCCGCGGCCGGCGAGGACGTCCGCTACTGGTCGATGTGCATGGCGCTCGCGACCGGGGCGCTGCCGACGGTGATGAACCTCGCGCCATCCGGCGGGGTGGACGCCGGCTGTCGCGCCGATGACCAGGTGACGCTCGACGCGGCAGGCGACTATGCCATCGTCCTGGGGACCGAGGCGCAGCGGGCCGCGATCGAGGGCGTCGCGGGCGCCACGTTCCTGCCGTTCTCCGCTGCCCAGCCGGCCACGACCCACATCCTCGCCCTCCGCGACATGCTGGTGGACCCGAGCTTCGCGAACTCGCCCGGTCTCGTGACCCGGGCCAACGACCCGGCGGCCACGGAGGCGGTCATGGGCCCCTACTACCCGCGCGCCGCCGTCTGCCCGCTGAGCACGCTGGTCGCGGCCGGCGCGGCGGGGTGCCTCCCGTGACGGCATGGCCGGTCGTGCTCCTGGTGGCGCGGCGCGAGATGCTCGTCCGCCTGCGCTCCCGGGTCTTCCTGGGCGGGACCGCCGTGATGGTCGCCCTGGTGGTGATCGGCAGCTTCGGGTACGCCCGCCTCGGCGGCCTGGCCTCGACGGTCAGCGTGGGGTTCACCGGCGGGTCGCAGGCGCTCGAGCCGGAGTTCAGCGCCGCGCTGGCGACGGCGGGACAGCCGGTCACGGTCAGCACCGTGACCGACGACGCCACGGGCAGGGCGCAGGTGTCCGCGGGCACGCTCGACGTCCTGGTCACCGGCCCCGCGACCGCGCCGACCGCGGTGGTGGAGCAGTCGGCCCCCGCAACGGTGCAGGCCGCCCTGCAGCGGGCGGTGATGTCCGCCCGGTTCACGGCGCTCGGCATCCCCCCGGGGGTCCTGGCGACGGTGACCAGCGGGCTGCAGGTCCCGGTCGACGCCCTCCAGCCCAAGACCGTTAGCACGCAGGACCGGGTGGTGGGGCTGGGGGTCGCCATCCTGCTGTACATCTCCCTCGGCCTGTACGGTGGCATGGTCGCCCAGGGCGTGGTCGAGGAGAAGGCCACCCGGATCATGGAGATCCTGCTCGCCACGGTCCCGCCGAGCCGGCTGCTGGCCGGCAAGGTCATGGGGATCGGCGTGGTCGCCCTCCTGCAGCTGGGCATCGTGGCGGCGGCGACCCTGGCCTCGGTCGCCGCGACGAACGTGATCACGACGCCCGCGCTCGGGGTGGCGGCGGTGCTCGGGTACCTCGCCTGGTTCGTGCTCGGGTTCATGCTCTACGCGACGGGGTACGCGACGCTGGCGGCGCTCGTCTCGCGCCCGGAGGAGGTCCAGAGCGCCGTCGCCCCGGTCGCGGTGTTCCAGATCGGCTCCTACCTGCTCGCCTATCTCGCGCTGGCCAACCCGACCAGCCTGGTCGTGGTGGCCGCCTCGCTGGTGCCCCCGTTCGCGCCGATCCTGATGCCGGTGCGCATGGCCGGCGGCGACGTGCCCGCCTGGCAGATCGGGCTGGCCCTGGTGCTGACGGTCGCCGCCATCGCGGGGCTCACGCAGCTGGCCGGCCGCGTCTACGCCAATGCCGCCATGCGTATCGGGACCCGGGTGCGGTTCATGGACGCGCTGCGCGGCGGGAATGCGCGCCGTGCCTAGCCCGCGCCCGCCCCATCGGGCCGCCCTGACCGGAGGAACCAGATGCCCTCTCGCGTGAGGTCCAATCCAGTCGCCACCCTGCTGGCGGTGATCTCAGCCGTCCTCATCCTGGTCAGCCGCCTCAACCGCCACCTGTGGTGGGGCGACTGGATGTTCGCCGCCGGCATCGCCCTGCTCCTGGTGGGGGCCGTCCTGTTCATGATCAGGAGACGCTGACCGCGACGGTCGTCGTCGCCGCCTGGCGCGGGAGGCCGCCGGTCACGCGTCGGGGTCGGGTTGCGGCGGGGGCGGCTCGGGCACGGCGGGCAGCTCCTCCTCCGGCGCCATCGCATGGAACAGGCCCCAGTAGAGCAGCGCGTTGACGAGCTGGAGCACCCCGCCCAGGACGAAGGGCAGCGAGAGACTCACCGTCTCGAACAGGTAGCCCGCCGCCACCGGCGCCACGGCCATGGCGGCCTGGCTCGGGACGTTTGACAGCGCCCCGACGGACGCCCGCTCCTCGGGGTCGGCCATGGCGAGGACGTACGACTGGCGCAGGGGCATGCCGATCCTGGCCACCAGCATCCGGAGCAGGTAGACGGCCCCGGCCAGCAAGAAGGTGGGGGCCAGCACGAGCGGCAGCAGCAGCAGGGCCTGGGCGATCCGCACCAGCACCACGGTGCGCACGAGGCCCCATCGTGCGGCGATGCGGGCCGCGCCCAGCGTGGAGGCGATCGAGACCGCGTTGATGACCGCGTAGAGCAAGCCGATCTCGCCGGCGCTGACTCCGAAGCGGACGAAGAACCAGTAGCTGACGAACGGGCCGAACATGCCCACGGCGAGGCCGTTGAAGGTGTTCGTGACCCACAGGCGCATCAGGAGCGGCATCGAGCGGCGGGGCCACCGGAACGGGCGCTCCCCGCCGGCGGCGGGCGCGGGCCGCGGCGCCTCGCGCAGGGCCAGGGCGAGCAGCCCCGCGGCGGCCGCGAGCAGCGCGCAGGCGATGAAGGCGGCGCGGAAGTCCGCGGTGGCGGCCGCCCCGGCTTGGTGGTGCTCGCCCGTCAGGATCGCGAGGGGGCTGCCCAGCAGGGCGCCCAGGCTGGAGGCGGCTGCGAGCCGCCCGAACACGGTATTCCGCTCCCGGGCGGGCGCGATGTCGGTCACGAACGCCTGCTCCGCGGGTTGATACGGGCCGACCATCCCCGCGCCCGCCCCGGAGCCCCGGCCGAAGCTGCCGACCGCGGCGGCGGCGAACAGGACGAGGGGCGACCGGGTCACGGCGAAGGCGACGCCCGCCGCCGCGGCCAGGAGCGGCACCGTGACCAGGAACGGCTTCCGGCCGACGCGATCGGAGGCGAGTCCGATGGCCGCGGCCATGACGGCCGAGCCCACGCCCACCACGAGAGCCAGCGCACCGAGGTCGATCGCGCTGAAGCCGATGAGGGCCAGGTACACGGGGGCGATCACGCCGGCGAGGGCCCTTGAGGCGCTCATCAGCACGCGCGCGGCGATGATGACGGCGAGGTTCCGGTCGAGGCCCCGGAGTCGGTCCCAGGAGGTCACCGTCTGACTGTATGCCCGGGCGCATGACCGCACGTGCCCGTTGCCCGGGGCCGCGCTGCCCCCGGCCCTCACCGGCCGGCCGCCCACGGGCGACGCCAGAACTAGCGCGCCGCGCCGCGCGGGCCCCTGACCGGCGACATCGTCGCGTCGAGCGGCTGGAGGCGCAGGCCGAGCTCGCGGGTCATCATGAGCGCCGCGGCACCGAGCACCACGACGTCGTCAACCCGTCCGAGCTCGACGGTAACGTCGGCCGCCAGCGCCTCCAGCGTCCGCTCGGCCATAGCCGCCGAGATGGCATCCAGCCAATCCGGCCCGAAGGCAGCCAGCGTGCCGGCGATGACGAGCCGACGCACGTGCAGGGCGCCGACCAGGCTGGCGAGCGCGTAGCCTAGCTGCCGCCCGGCCCCGAGAACCACCTCGCGCGCGTCAGGATCCCCCGCGGCGAACGCGTCGAGGGCCTGGTCGAGCGAGGCGGGCTGGCCAGTGCGAGCCTCGATCCCCCGCAGGATGGCGCCCAGGCTGGCCACCGTCTCGAGGCAGCCTCGCCGCCCGCAGCGGCAGGCCTCGCCGTCGGGATGGACGATCGTGTGGCCGATCTCCCCGGCGCCGAAGCCGTCGCCGGTGAAGAGCTCGCCCCCCAGGATGAGGCCGGCCCCGATGCCCATGCCGACCTTGACCGCGATCAGGTTCGCCGCTGGCGCCGACCCGAACACGTGCTCGGCGAAGACGGCCGCCTGGCAGTCGTTGGCGACGTGCACCGGCAGGCCGGTGTGCTCGGCGATGCGCTGGCCGAGGGGCAGGTCGCGCCAGTCGCGGGTGACGGAGCGGATGACCGTCCCCGTACCCGTGTCGATGAGGCCGGGCGCGCCGACGCCGACCCCGAGGATGGGCGCGTCCCCGTGGGCGAGGGCGCTGTCCACGACCGCGAGCGCGAGCCGGCCGGCCTCCTCGCCGCTGAGGCCCTCGGACGGCGCGCTGGCCCGCCGCACGATCCGGCCCCGGAGGTCCACCACGGCGGCCGTGAACACCTGGTCGCCGAGGTCCACGCCGATCAGGAGCCGGGCCCGGGCCGGCATCTCGAGCAGGATGGGGGCCTTGCCGCCGGTCGACGGGCCACGGCCCGCCTCGGCCACGAGCCCGCTCGCCACCAGCCGCTCCACCACGTCCGAGACGGTCGTCCGCGTCAGGCCGGTCACGCGCGCCAAGTCGGCGCGGCTGATCCGGCCGTGGACGTACACGGTGGCCACGACGAGGCGCTCGTTGTGCTCGCGGGCCACCTGAGGGGTCGCCTTGGCCGTGCGCTCCATCACGGCGCCGGGCCCGCGCTGACCGTCGCCATGGTGGCCGTCAGCGGGCTTCGGGGTGCGGCGCCGGGGTGGACAGCGACGGGGACCGGATGGGCAGGCTGGCCGCGGCAACGGCCTGGCCGTGGCGCTTGTCACGCTCGGAGACCTCCCCGAAGGCCAGCCTCGCGGCGAGCTCCGGCGCCTCCGTGCGCAGGACCCGGCGGGCCCACTGGTTGATCACCGCGCCGCCCGCGCCGCTGGTCACGCGGCCCAGCAGCAGCACCTGATCGATGTCGTACCAGTCGGCGTACTCGAGCAGCGCATAGCCGAGGTACACGCCCACCGTCTCGTAGACGCGAGTCGCGCGGGGATCGCCCTGCTCCATCAGCGTCTGGAGGCGGACGAGCCGCTCCGGCAGGGTCGCCGATTCGTCGAGCTCGATGCCCGCGGCCGGCAGCAGCCGCCCGACGGCCTGCTGGGAGAGGTACTGCACACCGCAGCCGATGTCGCCCGACCACTCGTCGCGGGGCGCGTCGGGACGGAAGTCGATCGGCACGAACGCGAGCTCGTCCAGCCACGGGGTGAGGCGCAGCCCGCGGGTCACGTACCCGGCGGCCTCGCTGGAGCCCATGGCGATCCCCAGCAGTGCGCCGCGGCCGCTCGCCATCGAGCCCGCGAGGGCGGTGACCTCGCCGTCGTTGGCCACCTCGAACGGGATGCCGTGCCACGACGCCTGGAGCTCGCGGAAGATCCCCCGGACGCGGCGATCGAACTGCTCGCGGGGCACGGCGCGGAACAGGGAGGCGACCCGGACCTCGTTCGCCACGTAGGCGCCCGCGGCGCTGCCCCCGATCGCGTCCACGCGCGGCAGGTGGGACGCGGCGCTCAACAGCGAGGCGCCGATCTGGTCCAGGTGCCACGCCGGGTCGGCCTCCCGGACCGGGTCCCAGGGCACTTCCTCGCTGTACACCACCTCGCCGTCCACGACGGCCGCGGCCTTCCGGTCGCTGGCGCCCAGGTCGAACCCGACCCGGCAGCCGTCGAGATGCCCGCCGAGCGCGATCGACGACGACCGGTCGGACGGGAACTCGCGCGCGGGCGCCGCCACGACCTCGACCGGCGCCCCGTAGACGCCGACGCCGATGAGCTCGGCGTCGAACCTGCCGCACGCGGTGTCCGCCACGCGGCGCCGGAGCGCGGCGACCACGCCCTCGGGGCCGTCAACCCAGATCCGCTGGCCGCCGCGGGCCCAGAGCAGCGTCTTCGCCGTCCGCTCGCAGATGGCGTGGCCGGCCGCCGCCAGCGGGTGCTCGTCCGGGACGACCCGCACAGTGCGCGTCGAGACCGAGCCGCCAGGCTGCTCGACGGCGAGGGTCACCGTGCGGCCGGCCCGGGTCGCCTCGACCGCGGCGGCGAGCGCGCGCCGGGCGAGCACCGCAGGACGGAACTGCGGGTCGAGCGGCGGCGAGACGCGCGGCGCCGGCAGGAGGCGCGCCGCCGCGAGGGCGGCGAGGCCGTCGGCGTTGGCGGACGTTCCGTGGGGTGCCGGGTCGCCGGAGCTCATGCCGGGGCGCTCCCAGCCTCGTCACCATCGTCGTCGGCCCGGAAGGCGACCGCCCCGCCGATCACGGTGAGGAGCACCTCCCAGTCGTCGCCCACCAGCGTCAGGTCGGCTGGCCGGCCCACGGCCACCCGGCCGTGCTCGTGGTCGACTCCGAGGGCCCGCGCAGGGTTCAGGGTCGCCAGCCGCACGGCGAGGGCCGGCTCCAGCCCGGCCCGGTCCACGAGGTTGCGGAGCGAGCGGTTGAGCGGCAGGAGCGACCCGGACAGCGTCCCGTCCGGCAGCCGGCCGGCGGTCCCGTCCGAGATGTACTCCTGGTCCGCCAGGCGGTACCGGCCGGGCGGCATGCCCAGCCCCGCGAGGGCGTCCGTCACGAGGTGCAGCTCGTCCGGGCCCTTGATCCGCGCGAGCATCCCGATCGTCTCGAACGCGATGTGGTTCCCGTCGCCGATGAACCCCGTGGACAGGTGCGACCGGAGCGCGTGGCCCACCACCCCCGGGTCGCGGCCGCGGAGCGGGCGCATGGCGTTGAACAGGTGGGTGACCAGGCTCGCGCCCGCGTCGGCGGCGGCCTGCGCCTGGTCCCACGTCGCGTCGGTGTGCCCGATCGCCACCCGCACGCCGTGCCGAACCAGCAGGTCGATCACCGCGAGGGCACCCGGCAGCTCGGGCGCCAGCGTGACGTAGCGGACCTCGCCCGCGTCGAGCCAGCCGAGCGCCTGGCGGCGGTCCGGTGCCCGCAGCAGGGCGGGGTTGTGCGTGCCGTGGTAGCTCG
>JAKAHL010000060.1 GCA_021815005.1 Chloroflexota bacterium | reverse complement strand
GGGGGCCTTCACCTTGAACCCGTTGTCGGTCCAGGGATTGTGGCTGGCCGTGATGACGATGCCGGCCGCCGCGCCGCGCAGGACGACCTCGAGCGAGGACATCTGGGTGGGCACGGCCTGGGTGGCGAGCGCGACCGGGATGCCGCGGGCCGCCAGGACCTCGGCGGCCGCGGCCGCGAAGTGCTCGGACGCGAAGCGCCGGTCGAAGGCGATCACGACGCCCTTGGCGGCCTCGCCCCGACCCTCGACGTGCTCGGCGACGCCGTCGGCGCAACGGCGGACGGATTCGAAGGTGTAGTCCTCGGCCGTCCGGGCGCGCCAGCCGTCGGTCCCGAAGACGATCGTGGGGGCTCGACGGGGCTCGGGGGTGGGCGTCACGGTGCTGACCTCAGGCTGGCCCGGCGCCGATCGGGGCGGCCCGACGGCCAGGCGGTGTCCGGTGGACGGTGGTGGCAGGAGGATACCGGCCCACGTGCCGGGGCGGCGGCTCAGCGGGCGGCGAGCCAGCCTCGCAGGGCGTGCTCCAGCGCGTCCCGCGTGCTGTCGATCCGCTGGCGGAAGCGGACCGGGCGCGCGAGGACCGCCGCGAGCTGGGCCGGGACCGACGCGCCCGGGGCGAGCTCGGGCACCTGCCCGAGCAGCGCCAACTCGGCGTCGCCGGTCGGCATCGGCGCGTCTGGCGGCAGGTCTCTCAGGGCGCGCGTCACGTCGGCGGCGAATTTCGCCCAGTGCGCGGTCGCCACGATCAGGACCGGCCGGTCCCGGGCCACCTCGTCGGCCACCGCCCACGCGACGGCCGTGTGCGGGTCGAGCAGGTAGCCGCGCTCCCGCTGGACCTTCGCGATGGTCGCCAGCGAGGCGGCGTTGCCCACCCAGCCGCCGGCGAAGACATCGCGCAGGCGGGCGAGCGTGGTCGGGTCCACCTCGAACCTGGAGCGCGACCGGAGGTCCGCCATCCAGCCGCGGACGCGCTCGGGGTCGCCCACGAGGTCCGCGAGCAGCCGCTCGAGGTTGCTCGAGACCAGGATGTCCATCGAGGGCGACGGCGTCTTGACGAGCGACCGGCCGCCGATGTCGTACACGCCGGTCGCGATGAAGTCCGCCAGGACGTTGTTGGCGTTGCTGGCGCTGATGAGCCGGCCGATCGGGGCGCCCATCCGGCGCGCGTACCAGGCCGCCAGGACGTTGCCGAAGTTGCCGGTCGGGACGCACACGTCCACGAGCTGCCCGTCGCGCAGCGCGCCGCGCGCCCGGAGGTCCGCGCAGGCCGACAGGTAGTACGCCACCTGCGGCAGCAGCCGCCCCCAGTTGATGGAGTTGGCCGACGAGAGCGACAGCCGGTGGCCCGCGTCCAGCTCGGCCGCCAGCGCCGGGTCGTCGAACACCTGCTTGACCGTCGTCTGGCAGGCGTCGAAGTCGCCGGCAACCCGGAACACGGCGACGTTCGCGCCCGGGCGCGTCGTCATCTGGCGCTCCTGCACGGTGGACACGCCGGCGTCCGGGAACAGCACCGCGATCCGCGTGTGCTCACGATCGGCGAAGCCCTCGAGGGCGGCCGCCCCCGTGTCCCCGCTGGTGGCCACGAGGATCAGGTACTCGCGCCCGCCCGCGCCTCCGACCGCGGCCCGCTCGATGGACGCGCTGAACAGCCGTGGCATGAGCTGGAGCGCCATGTCCTTGAACGCGAGCGTCGGACCGTGCCACAGCTCGAGCACGAAGCGACCGCCGCCGAGGTCGCGGACGGGGGCGACCTCCGGGGTGTCGAACTGGGAGCCGTACGCGCCGGCCGTGGCGGCGTGGAGCACGTCGGGGGCGAGGTCGGGCTCGAAGGACGCGAGGACGCGCTCGGCGCGGGCGGCGTAGGGGAGCGTGGCGAGCCCGTCGAGCTCCGCGCCGGAGAAGCGGGGCAGGCGCTCCGGCACGAACAGACCGCCCCCCGGGGCGATCCCCTCGAGGACCGCCTCGCTGAAGGTCCGGGGCCGGTCGGCCAGCCCGCGCGTGTCGAGGTAGCGCATCGGGCGATGGTAGCAACGGTCCCAGCGGGGTCGCGGGGCGGTTGCCTGACGGCGGTCGCGCGGCCGACCCGTGCGCCGGGCCGGGGGTCGCGGCGCCGACCCGCCCGGGGTGACCCGACGAACCCGGCCGGCGGGTAGACTGGGAGCCCCGTGAGCATCGCCCCGAACGACTTCGTCCACCTCCACACGCACAGCGAGTTCAGCCTGCTCGACGGGCTCGGCCGGATCACGGACCTGGTCGAGACGAGCGTCAAGCACGGCTTCGACGCGCTGGCCGTGACGGACCACGGGGCGCTCTACGGCAGCGTCGCCTTCTACCAGGCGGCCACCAAGGCCGGCATCAAGCCGATCATCGGCGTGGAGACCTACGTCGCCCGCCGCGGCATGCTGGACAAGGACGCCAAGGCGGACCGGGACCCGTTCCACCTGGTCCTGCTGGCCTCGGACCTCGAGGGCTACCAGAACCTCAGCCGGCTGATCACCGACGCCCACGTGGACGGCTACTACTACAAGCCGCGCATCGACCACGAGCACTTGGCCCGGTACAGCAAGGGCCTGATCGGGATGTCCGCCTGCCTGAGCGGCGAGGTGAACCGCGCCCTGCTCGCCGACGACTGGGACCTCGCCCGGAGCGTGGCCGGCACGTACGCGGACATCCTGGGCCCGGACCGCTTCTACCTGGAGCTTCAGGACCACGGCATCCCCGAGCAGATCGAGCTCAACAAGCGGCTGCTCCGGTTCGCGCCCGAGATGGGCCTGCCGCTGGTGGTCACCAACGACCTGCACTACGTCCACCGCGAGCAGGCCGAGGCCCACGACGTCCTGCTGTGCGTGGGCACGGGCGCCAACCTGGACACGCCCAACCGGATGCGGTTCGAATCGGACAACTTCTACCTCAAGACCGCGGCCGAGATGTTCGCCCTGTTCCCGGACCAGCGGCAGGCGTACCTCAACACCCGCAAGGTCGCCGAGATGGTGGACCTCAAGCTCCCCCTGGGCGAGCTGCGCATCCCGCACTTCCCCGTGCCCGAGGGCGAGACCATCGAGTCGTGGCTGCGCAGGGAGTGCCAGCGCGGCCTCGAGCGCCGCTACGGGACCGTGACGTCCGAGATCCAGGAACGGCTGGACTACGAGCTGGGCGTCATCAACCAGATGGGGTACGCCGGCTACTTCCTCATCGTGGCCGACTTCGTGAACTACGCCCGGAGCGAGGGCATTGCCACCTCGTGCCGAGGCTCGGCGCCCGGCTCGATCGTGACCTACACCCTGGGCATCACGCCGGTGGACCCGATCCACTACGGGCTGCCGTTCGAGCGGTTCCTCAACCCGGACCGCGTGACGATGCCCGACATCGACATCGACTTCGAGGACGAGCGCCGCGGCGAGGTCATCAACTACGTCAGCCGCAAGTACGGCCAGGACCACGTCGCCCAGATCATCACCTTCGGCACGATGCTCGCCCGGGCGGCCATCCGGGACGTCGGCCGGGTGATGGGCATGGGCTACGGCGACGTGGACAAGATCGCCAAGGCGGTGCCCAACCAGCTGGGAATCAAGCTCGCGGACGCCCTCGAGATGAGCCCGCCGCTCAAGGAGATGGTGGACGGCGACCCGCAGATCGGCAAGCTGATCGGGTTCGCGCAGCAGCTCGAGGGCGTCGCCCGCAACGCCTCCACCCACGCCGCGGGCGTGGTCATCTCGCGCGAGCCGCTGACGGAGCTGATGCCGCTCCAGAAGGCGACCAACTCGGACGCCCTGATGACCCAGTACGAGATGCACGGCATCGAGGCGCTGGGCCTGCTCAAGTTCGACTTCCTGGGCCTGTCCAACCTCACCATCCTGCGCCGCGCGGTGGAGCTCATCCGCGATCACCGGGGCATCGAGGTGGACCTCGAGTCCATCCCGCTCGACGACCCCAAGACGTTCAGCCTGCTCGCCTCGGGCGAGACCACCGGCGTGTTCCAGCTCGAGTCGGCGGGCATGCGCCGCTACATCCGCGAGCTCCAGCCCACCACCGTCTACGACCTCGCGGCCATGGTGGCGCTCTACCGGCCGGGGCCAATGGACAACATCCCCACCTACATCCGCCGCAAGCACGGCCAGGAGCCGGTCGAGTACCTGCACCCGCTGCTCGAGCCGTTCCTCAACCGGACGTACGGGGTGTTCGTCTACCAGGAGGACATCATGGCCGCCGCCGTGGCGCTCGGCGGCTTCTCGGGCCCCGAGGCGGACACGCTCGGCTACGCCATCCGCAAGAAGAAGTCGAGCGTGCTCCGGTCGATGAAGGAGACGTTCGTGGAGCGGGCCGCCCAGCGCGGCGTGTCCGCCGCCACGATCGACGCCGTGTTCAAGGCGTTCGAGCCCTTCGAGCGGTACGGGTTCAACAAGGCGCACGCCACCACGTACGGCCTCGTGGCGTACCAGACCGCGTACCTCAAGGCGAACTACACCGTCGAGTACATGACCTCGGTGCTGTCCACGTTCCGCGACAACGCGGACAAGGTGGCCGCAGCCATCGCCGAGTGCCGCCGGCTGGGCATCGACGTGCGCACGCCGGACGTCCACCGCAGCCACCTCGGGTTCACGGTGGAGGGCGACGCCATCCGGTTCGGCCTGCTCGCGGTGAAGAACGTCGGCGAGAGCGCCATCCAGTCGATCATCGACTCGCGGCAGACCGGCGGCGAGTTCCGCAGCCTGACCGACCTGTGCTCGCGCGTGGACGTGCGCCTCGCCAACCGCAAGGTCCTCGAGTCGCTCATCCGCGTCGGGGCGCTGAACGCGTTCGGCCACCCGGCGCAGCTGCTGGCGGGGCTCGACGACGCCCTGGCCACCGGGCAGGCAGCCCAGCGCGACCGCGTGTCCGGCCAGACTAGCCTGTTCGACATGGGCGGCGACGACGGCGCGGTCCTCGAGAAGCCGCTCCCCGACGTCCCCGAGGCGCCCGTCCGCGAGCGGCTGCGCTGGGAGAAGGAGCTCATGGGGCTCTATCTCTCGGACCACCCGATGGGCGAGGTGGCCGACCGCGTGGGCCAGTTCGTCACGGCCTACAGCGGCGACCTCAAGGACGAGTCCCTCGACGGGCAGCGCGTGGTCCTGGGCGGCATCGTGACCGCCATGCGGTCGGTGATCACCAAGAGCAAGTCCACCATGGCCGTGGTCACGGTCGAGGACCTGCAGGGGACCATCGAGGTGGTGGTGTTCCCCAAGACGTTCGAGCAGACGGCGGGCGTGTGGCGCGACGGGGCGATCCTGCTCGTGGCGGGGCGCGTGGACCACCGTGGCGACGAGGCGTCGCTGCTCGCGGATTCCGTGTGGGACTGGGACCAGGTGGCCGACGCCGGGCCCGACGCGTTCGCCAGGGAGGTTGGCGCGCTCGACAGACGCACGCGCCGCGGGCCGGCCGGCGGCGGCAACAACGCGCGGCGCGACGCCACCGATGGCGCGGGCAGCGCCTCGCCACCGCGCTCGCAGGGTCAGGGCGGCTCGGGACGCCCGGCGCCGTCGCCCGCGGGCCGGTCCGGGTCGCCATCGCCCGCCTTGCGCCCGACGACGGGATCCCCGGCGGCAGTCACGGCGGTCGTGTCGCCGGCGCCGCGCCCGCCCGTCGCGTCGCCCGTGCCGCCGGCCCTGCCGAGGGTGGCGCCCGCCGAGCCGGTGCCGACCTACCGGGAGCCGTCAGCCCTGGCCGGCGCCGAGGATGACGCCGAGCAGGACGAGCCGGCGCTCCCCGACGAGCTCCGGGCGCGGGCCGTGGCAGCGGCCCAGGCGCCGTCGCAGCCGATCGACGCAGCGCCCGGCACGGTCCTCAACGTGCGCTTCGCGCGCGAGGCCGGCACCGAGCGCGTGCTGTCGGCCATGCAGGCGTTCCGGGCCGTCCTTCGCGAGCGCCCGGGCGCCACCCGCGTGGTGGTCCACGTGCCGGCGCCCGGCGGCACGGCCCTGCCCATGGAGCTCCGTGGCGTGGCCTACGACGCCGAGCTCGAGGCGGAGGTGCGGCGGCGCGTCGGCGACGGCGTGATCGACCTGTCGCTCGGCTGACCGGGACCGGCGAGGCCGCCGGGTCAGTCGGCGGGGACCACCCGCCCGTAGCCCACGACCCTGGGCGAGTGCCACACGCCGCCGGAGGTGTAGACGTCGTCCGCGATCATCTCGAGCACCTCGGCCTCGCTGGCGGCTCGAACCAGGAGCACCGCCTTCTCGAAGTCCGCCGTGCCGCCGGCCTCGATGATCCGGCCCTGGAGACGCAGCCGCAGGAGCCGTGCCAGGTGCTGGGGGCGGAGCGCGGGCCGGAGCCGGGGCGCCTCTGGCGTGTAGGGCACCTCCGCCAGGAAGACCTGCTCGATGCGCACGCCCTCGGGGAGCTCTGGCGCGGGCTTCGGCACGGCCGCCGCTTCGGGTGCGGCCGTGGTCGGCGCCGCGGCGGGCGCGACGGGGGACCCGGCCTCGGCCCGCAGGCGGCGCACCTCCGCGAGGCCCGCGATGCGGTCCGTGAACTCGTCCCGGATCCGGTTGAGGTCGGCCCGGGGAACATCGAGCTCCTCGGCGATCCTGTTGACCAGCCACGACTCCTGCGCGTCGATGTCAGCGTCGGCGGCCGCCACCAGCAGGCAGCAGCGGATCAGGTGGCTCCGCTGCTCGGGCGTCGAGATCGCCTTGAACTCGCGGGTCACGAGGTAGTCGTCGGTGGCGCCGTAGCCCTCCACGCGCGACGCCGCGAGGCTCACCACCAGGGCGCCCGTCTCGGGGTCGATGTCGCCCGTCTCGCTGATCAGGCGGGCCATCTCCGCGGCCTCGAGGTCCGAGATGACCAGATCCGCCCGGGCGGCGCGGGCCAGCAGGTAGGCGAACGCGGCGACGAAGCGCGCCCGCTCGGGCGGCAGTGCCCCGAGGCGGGCGGCGATGCGGCGGACGCTCTCGGTCTCGCCGACGGGCGCCGACGCGCCGGGCGCGTCCTGCGCCGCGAGGCTGCCGATGCCGAACATGGACTGGAACAGGCTCATGGTCCCCTGGGAACGCTGCGAGACGTGGTGTCGGCCGAGTCTAGCGCCCCGGGATGCGGGGCTCCTGAGAGGACCTGAGGCGGCCGGGGCCCCGGATGGCGGCGGCGTGATCCGGCCGCGGCCCGTCAACGAGCCGCGCGCGCCCGTGCCAGGAACAGCCAGACGAGCACGATCACCACCACGACCGCCACGACGGCGACGGCAGCCAGTTTCCCGGAGAAGTGGATGCCGGCGAGGGTGACGAGGTAGAGGGGGGTCATGATCGCTCCGGTGGTGACGTGGTGGGTTGGGCGTCGCCCGGCCAATTCGGCTTGGGCGCCTGCGGCATGATGCCGCCGCCGTGCCACGCTGACGCCGTGGGTTGCCGAGACTTAATCCCGTCTGCACGTCAGTTGCACCGGGAGGTGGGCACCGCCGGGCGCGCCGAGCGACGGTTCGCGCTGGTAGCGAAGGTGGGATTCGAACCCACACGAGGTTGCCCCCAGCGGTGTTTGAGACCGCCGCGTCTGCCGTTCCGCCACTTCGCCCCGCGCCATCCTACCGGGTCGGGAACCGCCCGGGCGGGCGGGGCGTCTGGGCGGCGATGCTCGCCAACCCGTCCGCCCGGCACCTTGGGGGGCGCATCCGCCCGATGCTAGACTCGCCGCGCCTCGCCATCGCCGTCAGGGGGGTCGAACCCGTCGTGGAGGACGTCCGGCCGGCTGGTGCCGCCGACGAGCTGACCCGCCATCGCGACCTGGTCCTGCTGGAGCAGGCACGCGACGGATCGCTCGACGCGTTCAACGGGCTCGTGGAGCTGTACCAGGACCACTTGTACACCCTCGTCGTTCGCATGGTGCCCGACCGCGACCAGGCGGCCGACGCCGTGCAGGAGGCCTTCTTCGCCGCCTACCGGAACCTGGGGTCGTTCCGCGGGGGCAGCGTCCGCTCGTGGCTCAGCCGGATCGCGGTCAACGCCGCGATGGACCAGCAGCGGCTGCGCAAGCGTCGCCCGGCCCAGCCGTACCCGGCGTTCGAGGACGACTCCTGGCAGCCGCCTGCCGGACCGGAGGCGGACCCCGAGCGAACGGCTCTGGACCTCGAGCGGGGACGGGCGCTTCAGGCGGCGCTCGCCCAGATCACGTCGGACCAGCGGCACGCGATCGTCCTGTTCGACGTGGAGGGGTTCGACTATCAGGAGATCGCGACCCTGACGGGCGTGTCGCTGGGGACGGTGAAGTCGCGGATCCACCGCGGTCGGCTCGCGCTGCGGGACCGCCTTGAGACGTCGCTGCACCTGTTCCGGGGAGACGAGGCATGACCCGGCTGCCCGGCGCTGCCGACCCCGGCACGGGCGATCCCCATGCCTCGCACGATCGGCTGCTGATCGCGGCCTACGAAGCGGGCGACCTGACCGGCGACGACCTTGAGCGCGCCGTCGCGCTGGTCGCGTCCTGCCCGGCATGCGCCAGCCTCCACCGCGACCTGCGCTCCGTCTCGGCCGCCCTGGCGGCGACGCCGGCCCCCGCCCGACCGAGGGACTTCCGCCTGGACGAGCGGCAGGCCGCGTCACTGCGCCGCCCGACGGTCTGGCGTCGCCTCCTCGCCCCGCTGGCGGGCCGACGGTCCGTCGCGGGCCCCCTCGCCGCGTCGCTGGCCGCGCTCGGTATGGCCGGCCTGCTGCTGGGCGGCGGTCTCGAGTTCGGTGTCGGCGGCGCGGCCACGTCCGTGCTGGCGCCGCTGGCCGCGTCGTCCGGGGCGCCAGCGCCGGCGCTCGAGGCCGGCGTGCCGACATCTGCGCCTGCCCGGGCCTCGGGGGAGACCGGCCCGGCGGCCGATGGGGGCGCGTCCCGGCTCAGCCCTGATCGCCCTGCTTGTCGACCATGTCCCGCTCCTGCTCGGTGCGGTGCTGCAGATAGTCGTCGTCGGGGCGGGGATCGGCCTTGGCGTGCTCGCGGGGATGGCGGATGG
>JAKAHL010000059.1 GCA_021815005.1 Chloroflexota bacterium | reverse complement strand
CCGGCCGCGGTTCTCCGCCAGCACCCGGGCGTTGTGCGGGTCGAGGTCCCAGCCGCCGCCCTCGGCCGGGAACGGTTCCGTGCCCGACCGCAGGCCCCGCAGGACCGCGGCCGAGTGCCGGTTCCACCACTCGAGATGGGCCAGCACGTCCTTGCGCGACCAGCCAGGCATCCCCGGCGCCGCGGCGAGCAGCGCCTCGTCCGTGAGGGCGGCTGAGGCCGCGGCGACGGAGGCGTGGACGTTCCGCATGGCCCGGAGCGCCCCCGCTCTGTTCCGGAGCCGGGCGCCCAGGTGCGATGCGTGCTTGGCGTAGTGGGCCGAGGTGTCCGCGAACAGCTCGTCGGCCGCCCTTCCCGGCGCCCACGCCTGGACGCCCGCGTCGAACAGCTCGCGCTCGGTGGCGGCCTCGACAGCGGCGATCACGTCGTCGAACGACTCGGCGAAGCCGCGCCGGACGTCCTCGACGGTTCGATCGCGGTCCATCGCGTAGGCGCGGGCGTTGGCGCTGTCCACGCCCGCGCCGCCTCCGTCGGGGTCCGGGTTCACGCCGGTCCGCAGGCCGCGGAGCAGCGCCGCGCTGAAGCGGTGCCAGAACTCCAGGTGGGCGAGGACGTCCTTGCGCGTCCAGGGCGCCATGCCGGCCGGCACTGCCAGCAGGTCGGCGTCGGGCGTCGCCGCCACGGCTGCCGCGATGGGGGCGTAGGCCTCGCGCATCTCGCGCAGCAGGTCCGACCTGTCCATGGGCGGACTCTACTGCACGGCCCGCCAGGCGTCACGCGCGCCGCGTATGCTCGCGCCGATGACCGAACCGCTCCCCGTTGACCCCGCGCTGGTCGAGCAGGCCGGCACCCTCACCGCTGACGACGCTGCCGCCCGCCACGCGGACCTCGCCGGGCAGATCCGTCGCGCCAACCGCCTCTACTACGAGGAGGATGCGCCGGAGATCACGGACGCGGAGTACGACGCGCTGTTCCGCGAGCTGGTCGCCCTCGAGGCGGCGCACCCCGAGCTCGCAACGCCGGCGTCGCCCTCGCAGCGGGTCGGCGGGGCGCCGGCGGGCGGCCGCTTCCCGGAGATTCGCCACGCGAGGCCGATGCTCTCGCTCGGCAACGCGTTCAGCCACGACGAGCTCCGCGCGTTCGATGCCCGCGTCCGGCGGGGTCTGGGCCTGCCCGCCGCGCCCGACCCAGCCGAGGGGCTGACGTACGTGGCGGAGCTCAAGATCGACGGGCTCGCGATCAGCCTGCGGTACGAGAGCGGTCGCCTCGTGCTCGGCAGCACCCGCGGTGACGGCACCACGGGCGAGGACGTCACCCCGAACCTGCGGACGATCAGGTCGATCCCCGAGCGCCTGGCCGAGCCCGCCACGCTCGAGGCGCGGGGCGAGGTCTACATGCCCAAGGCCGAGTTCGCGCGGATCAACGCCGAGCGCGACGAGGCGGGGCTGTCGCTGTACGCCAACCCTCGCAACAGCGGCGCGGGCTCGCTTCGCCAGAAGGACCCGGCCGTCACGGCAGGCCGGCGCCTCGCCACGTGGATGTACCAGCTGCTCGAGGACGCGGCGGCCGCGCAGGGTGCGCTGGCCGACGGGCCGACGGGTCCCGCGACGCCGTCCGTCGCGAGCCAGAGCGAGGCGCTCGCCCGCCTCAAGACGCTCGGCTTCGACGTCAACCCTGAAGCCGTGGCGGGCCTCGACATCGAGGGTGTCATCGCCTTCACCGAGCGATGGCGCGAAGCCCGCCACGAGCTCCCCTACGAGACCGATGGCGTCGTGGTCAAGGTGGACCGCCTCGACCAGCAGGAGCGCCTGGGCATGGTCAGCCGGGCGCCCCGCTGGGCCATCGCCTACAAGTTCCCGCCCGAGCAGGTGGAGACGGTGTGCGAGGACATCGTCCCGTACGTCGGCCGAACGGGCACCCTGACCCCCGTGGCCCACCTGCGACCGGCCAAGGTAGCGGGCAGCACCGTTGCCCGCGCCACGCTCCACAACCTCGACGAGGTCCGCCGCAAGGATGTCCGGATCGGGGACACGGTGATCCTCCAGAAGGCCGGCGACGTGATCCCCGAGGTCGTCCGCCCTGTCCTCGAGAAGCGCCCGCCGGACGCCCGCGAGTTCCAGATGCCGGCCGCATGCCCCGCGTGCGGCACGGCCGTCGTCCGTGACGAGGGCGCGGTCCGCCACTACTGCCCCAACCCGGCGTGCCCGGCGCGCCTCGCCCAGGCCTATGCCCACTTCCTCGGCCGCGGCGGCATGGATGTGGACGGCGCCGGCTGGGCGGTCCTCGGCCAGCTCCTTGAGCGGGGCATGCTCCACTCCCGCGCGGACGTCTTCCGCCTGACCGCGGCTGACCTCGCCACGCTGGACCGCTTCGCCCAGAGAAGCGCCGAGAACCTCGCGGCAGCCATCGAGCGAGCTCGCGTCGGCCGACCGCTCGCCAAGGTGCTCAACGCGCTGGGAATCCCGCAGGTCGGGGAGTCCACGGCGGTGGACCTCGCCCGCTGGCTGGCAACCCGGGTTCGCCCGGACGCGTATCCGCCGGCGGACGGCGCCCAGATCCCGGACCCGTGGTTCGCCGCCGTCGAGGCGGAGCTGCGCAGGGTCGCCGAGAACGAGCCCGAGGTCATCCAGGAGGTGCCCGGCATCGGGCCGGCGGTCGCCGCGGCCGTCGCCGCCTGGTTCGCGGACGAGTCCACGCGGGACGTCATGCGAGAGCTCGTGGACGCAGGCGTGGTCCCGGAGCGTCCCGCGGTGCGAGACACCGCCGCGGGGATCGAAGAAGGTCCGCTGGCCGGCAGGACGGTCGTGGTGACCGGGACGATCGAGGGGTTCAGCCGCGAGGAGGCCGAGGACGCCGTGCGCGCCGTGGGCGGCAAACCAGCGGGTTCGGTGTCCAAGAAGACCGATCTCGTGGTCGCGGGGCCCGGCGCAGGCTCGAAACTGGCCAAGGCGGCCGAACTTGGCATCCCGGTCGTGGATGCCGACGGGTTCCGGCGGGTCCTGGCCGGCGAGCCCATCCCTGGCGCCAAGGGGACGGCCGACACGGCGGGTTGACGAACAGGGCCGTCCGGCCCTTGCCCACGCGGCCAGACGGAACGCGCATAATGCCGCGGATTCGGCGCCGACCGGTCAATTCGGCGGTGCCCGGTCGAAGGAGGAGCGCGAATGTCCCTGCGTGGACGACTTTCCCTCTTGGGCGCTGCCGCCATCGTGGTGGCGGCCTGCTCGGGCAGCGCCGCGACGCCGGCGCCGACCACCGCCCCGACCACGGCCCCAACGGCCGCGCCTTCGCTGGCGAGCACGGCGCCGGCGGCCAGCGCCGCTGCTGCCGCCTCGCCGACCGTCGCCCCGAGCGCCACCCCCATCGCGGGCGGCCTGCTCGACAAGGTCCTCAAGGCCGGCGTCCTCGTGGTCTCGACGGACCCGAACTACGCGCCGCAGTCGGTCAAGAACCCCGACGGCACGTTCTCCGGCTTTGACATCGACGTGGCCACCGAGGTCGCCAAGCGCCTGGGCGTCAAGGTCCAGTTCGTCACGCCCGACTGGTCGCTCATCACGGCCGGCAGCTGGTCGGGCCGCTGGGACGCGTCCGTCGGCTCCATGACCATCACGACCGACCGGGAGAAGGTCCTCGACTTCAGCCCGCCCTACTACTACACCCCCGCCCAGATGACCGCGAGCAAGGCGTCGGGCATCACCACGATCGACGGCCTCGCGGGGAAGTCCATCTGCGCCGGCGAGGCGACGACATACCTCGACTGGCTCCAGGGCAAGAAGCTCGACTTCGGCACGCTGTCGCCGACCACCACCCCGCCCGCCGGCATCAAGACGGTGTCGCTCAAGACCGACGCCGAGTGCCCGCAGACGTGGGCAGCCGGCCGGAACGACTTCCAGGGCTGGCTGAGCTCCAGCACCACCGTTGACGGGGCCATCGCCGCGGGCCTGCCCGTGGTCAAGGTGGGCGCCCCCGTCTACTTCGAGCCGCTGGCCATCGCGCTGGACAAGAGCGGGCCCAACGATGCCGACTTCCTGACCGCCCTCAACGCGATCGTGACGTCGATGCACCAGGACGGCACCCTCACGCAGCTGTCCCAGAAGTGGTTCCACGCCGACCTCACGCAGGGGCCCGGCTGAGCCGGACGCCGTCCACACGCCGTAACCCAGGGCGGGGGCGCCGCAGAGGCGCCCCCGCTTCTGCACAGAGAGGGCGAGGATGTCTGAAGCGGCGCGCGGTGGGCCCGCGGGGGCCCAGAACGAGTACGACCTGACGCTGGCGAGGCCAGAGGACATCGTCCGCAGGGTCGCGGTGCACCGCGCCCGCTCGCGCCGGCGCTTCCGGACCATCTTCCTGCTGACTTGGCTGGTGCTGGTCGGAGCGCTGGTGATCGCGCTTGCCCAGAGCGGCAAGGTGGACCCCGCGTTTATCGGCAAGTGGGGCCCGTTCATCCTCGGCGGCATTCCCGTGACGCTGTTCGTCTCGGTGGTGTCGATCATCTTCGCCGTCGTGTTCGCGCTGTTCGGCGCCCTCGGCCGGCTCTCGCGCAACCCCACGATCTACGCAGTCGCGACGCTCTACGTGTCCCTCGTGCGGGGCACGCCGCTCATCGTCCAGATCATCTTCGTGTACCTGGCGCTGCCCCAGTTCGGGATCGTCCTCGACCCGCTGACCAGCGGCATCTTCGCCCTCTCCTTCAACTACGGCGCCTACCTCACCGAGATCTTCCGGGCGGGCGTCGAGGCGGTGCCCCGGGGCCAGCGCGAGGCGGCCGCGGCCCTCGGCATGCAGGAGCGCAGCATCATGCGGCGGGTCATCCTGCCGCAGGCCATCCGCATCGTCACGCCGGCCATCGGCAACGACTTCATCTCGATGACCAAGGACTCCGCGCTCGTGTCCTACGTCACGATCGAGGAGGTCTTCTGGCGGGCCAACAATGCCGGGACCCAGACCTTCCGCAATTTCGAGGCGCTGATGATCGCCGCGGTCGTGTACTGGGTGATGACGATCGTGCTGAGCTTCGGCCAGGAGCGCCTCGAGAGGCGCATGGCCCAGAGCGACGTGAGGGTGTAGCGACATGGACCAGCCCGTGCCCCTCTCCGCCGACCACCACGACCCCTTCGCCAAGCCGGGCGCCCTGACGCCCGCCGGCTCCCTCCCGATCGTTCGCGTCGCGGATCTGCAGAAGTTCTACGGCGACAACCACGTCCTCAAGGGGGTGACCCTGGAGGTCTACCCGCGCGAGACCATCTGCCTCATCGGCAAGTCGGGCTCGGGCAAGAGCACCCTGCTGCGGTGCATCAACTTCCTCGAGGAGCCCACGGTGGGCCTCATCGAGGTGGACGGCCTGCGCGTGGACGCCGACCCGCTCCGCGCGCGGAGCCGGCAGCACCTGGAGCAGATCCGCCAGATCCGCCTCCGGGCGCAGATGGTGTTCCAGGAGTTCAACCTGTTCCCGCACATGAAGGTCATCGACAACCTCATCGAGGGCCCCATCCGCGTCAAGGGCGTGTCGCGCGACCAGGCCATCGCGACGGCGGAGAACTACCTCGAGAAAGTGGGCCTCGCCGAGAAGCGCGACGAGTACCCCGGTCGCCTGTCGGGCGGCCAGAAGCAGCGCGTTGCGATCGCGCGGGCGCTGACGATGGAGCCCAAGGTCCTCCTGTTCGACGAGCCGACGTCGGCGCTGGACCCGACGCTCGTCGGCGAGGTCATCAACGTCATGGAGGAGCTGGCCCACGAGGGCGCCACCATGATCGTGGTCACCCACGAGATGGCGTTCGCCCGCGAGGCGGCGGACCGCGTGTACTTCATCGAGGGCGGCCAGTTCGTGGAGGTCGGCCCGCCGGATCAGGTGATCGAGGATCCGAAGGACCCGCGGACACGCGAGTTCCTGGCGCGCACGTTCGGCAAGGCGCACGTCCCGGGCTGAACCGCGCCCAGGGTCGCCGCGCCCGGGCGCATCCCGGCCGGCGACCGGCCGACCGTCGCGGCCGCGTATCATCGCGCCATGGCCTCGCTGACCCGCGCCGACGTCGAGCACGTCGCCTACCTCGCCCGCCTCGGGCTGACCCCCGACGAGCTCGCCCGGCTCGAGGGCCAGCTCAACCACATCCTCGACCAGTACGCCAAGCTGGCGGAGCTGGACACCGACGCGATCCCGCCGACGGCGCAGACGATCGAGCTGGAGAACATCCTGCGCGACGACGTGGCGCGGCCGTCGCTGGACCCCGAGGCGGTCCTGGCCAACGCGCCCGAGCGGGACGGCGACGCGTTCGTCGTGCCGGCCATCCTGGGCGGGGAGTGACCGCCATGGCCGAGGACCTCACGCAGCTTCTCGCCCACGAGATGGCCGCGCGCCTCCGAGCGGGTGACACCACCTCCCGGGAGCTCACGGCCGCGCACCTGGCCCGCGCCCACGCGACCGACCGCGGCCTCCACGCCTGGCTCACGATCGACGACGGGCGGGCGCTGGCAGAGGCCGACGCCGCCGACGCGAGGCTGGCCGCCGCACGGGCAGGGGGCACCGAGGCGGTGGCCGCGCTGCACCCGCTCCACGGGATCCCGGTGGCGCTCAAGGACCTCGTGTCCGTCAAGGGCGGCCAGTGCACGGCCGGCTCTCGGATCCTCGAGGGGTACCGCGCCCCGTACGACGCCCACATCACCGGGCGGCTGCATGCCGTCGGTGCCGTGATCCTGGGCAAGACCAACATGGACGAGTTCGCGATGGGCTCTTCCTGCGAGCACTCGGCGTTCGGCCCGACGGCCAACCCGTGGGACCTCGAGCGCGTGCCGGGCGGCTCGTCGGGCGGCGCCGCCGCGAGCGTGGCCGCGTTCCAGACGCCGCTGTCCATCGGCACCGACACCGGCGGCTCCATTCGCCAGCCGGCGGCGCTGTGCGGCATCGTCGGCATGAAGCCCACCTACGGGCGCGTCTCGCGCTACGGGATCGTGGCCTTCGCGTCGAGCCTCGACCAGATCGGGCCGTTCGCCCGTGACGTGCGCGACGCGTCGGCGCTGCTCCACGCGGTGGCCGGACGCGACGAGCGCGACTCCACCTCGGCCCCGGTCCCGGTGCCGGACGACCTGGTGGGGCTGCCGTCGTCCGACGACGAGGCGGCGTCCTGGCTGCGAGGCAGGCGCCTCGGCGTGCCGCGCGAGTACTTCGTCGCGGGCATGGACCCTGGCGTCGAGGCGCGCATCCGCGAGGCCGTGGCCGCGCTCGAGGCAGCCGGCGCCACGGTGGAGGAGGTCAGCCTGCCGCACACCGACTACGGCCTGGCCACCTACTACATCGTCGCCCCGGCGGAGGCGTCTGCCAACCTCGCCCGCTATGACGGCGTCCGGTTCGGCCACAGCGTCCGCGGCGGCGAGGACTACCTCGCCGACTATCTCGCCACGCGCGGCTCCGGCTTCGGGCCCGAGGTCAAGCGGCGGATCATGCTCGGCACCTATGCGCTGTCGGCCGGCTACTACGACGCGTTCTACCTCAAGGCGCTCAAGGTGCGGACGCTGATCAAGCGCGACTTCGACCAGCTGTTCGACGCGGGGTTCGACGCGCTGGTCGCGCCAACCTCGCCGGATGTCGCGTTCCGGTTCGGCGAGAAGATGGCCGACCCCGTGCGGATGTACCTGTCCGACGCGTGCACCCTGCCGGTCAACATGGCGGGCCTGCCGGGCGTGTCCATCCCGTGCGGGCTGTCCGGCGGGCTGCCGGTGGGGCTCCAGCTGATCGGCCCGGCCTGGTCGGAGGCGACGCTCATGCGGGCCGCGCGGGGCTACGAGGGCGCAACCGCCGACGCCGCCTGGCGTCGCGTGCTGCCGACCGACCTCGCGAGGCTGGACGATCCCGCCGTGCCGACGCCAGCGGAGCGGATCGCTGGGCGCTGAGATATCGGTCGGCCCCGGCTCGCTCCCTCGGGAGGCGCCGACGCCCCCGCGCCCCCCGCCCCGCGTGGCCTATCCTTCACGCCATGACTGAGATCTCTCCGCGCGCGCCGCTCTCGGAGCGCGCCCTCGCCCAGCGCGTCCGCAGTGTCCCGCCGTCGGGCATCCGCCGCTTCTTCGACATCGCGGCCACCATGGACAACGTCATCAGCCTCGGCGTTGGCGAGCCCGACTTCGACACGCCCCGAATCGTCATCGAGGCGGGCGTCGAGAGCCTGCGCGAGGGCCGCACCCACTACACGAGCAACTACGGCACGATCGAGCTTCGGCGGGCGCTGTCCGAGCACCTCGAGCGGCTGTACGGCGTGCACTACGCGCCCGAGAACGAGATCCTGATCACCGTCGGCGCGTCGGAGGCCGTTGACCTCTCGCTGCGGGCCACCTGCGATCCCGGCGACGAGGTGATCCTCCACGAGCCCAGCTACGTCGCCTACGCGCCCGCGATCGTGTTCGCGGGCGGCAAGGTCGTGCACGTCGCCACCCGTCTGGAGGACGACTTCGCGCTGGACCCGGACGCGGTCCGCGCCGCGATCAGCTCGCGGACGAAGGCCCTGTTCCTCGGCTATCCGGCGAACCCGACCGGCGCGGTCCTCGACGACGCCACCCAGGACGAGCTGGCGCGGATCGCCGAGGAGCACGATCTGCTCGTCTACAGCGACGAGATCTACGACCGCCTCGCCTACGGCAACTACCGCCACCGCGCGTTCAGCTCGCTGCCGGGCATGCGCGAGCGGACGATCCTGATGGGCGGCTTCTCCAAGGCGTACGCCATGACCGGCTGGCGCGTGGGCTGGATGTGCGCCCCCGCCGCGATCCTCGAGGGGATCGTGAAGGTCCACCAGTACGGGATCATGTCCGCCCCGACGGTCGCCCAGGATGCCGCGCTGGTCGCGCTGCTGGAGGGCGAGCAGGCCGTCGCCGACATGGTGCGCGAGTACGACCGTCGTCGCCGGCTGCTGGTGGACGGCCTCAACCGCCTGGGCCTGCCCACCTTCGAGCCGCGGGGAGCGTTCTACACGTTCCCCAGAATCAGCTCGACGGGCATGACCTCGGA
>JAKAHL010000058.1 GCA_021815005.1 Chloroflexota bacterium | reverse complement strand
CGGGACGGTCCGCGTGGTGGGCCCGCGGTACGACGGCGCCGGCGTGGCGGCAGGCGATGCCGAGGGCGCCGGGGAGGCCGCGGGTGAGGGCGCCGCGCTCGGGACGGCGCTCGGGACGGCGCTCGGGACGGCGCTCGGCGGAGCGGGACTGGGCGACGCGACGGACGGGGACGGCGAGGCGACCGCCAGGCCCGCGGCAACGGGCGAGGCGACGCCGCTCGGCGCCAGCTCCTCGGCGACCGCGGTCGGCACCGGCGCGACCCGCTCCCCAAGCAGGGCCCAGCCCGCCAGCCCGCCGACGAAGCCAAAGACGAGGGCGAGCACGGCCAGCCGGGCGGTGGCACTCCGCGTCACGGTGCCGCCCCGAGCGGCGGCGCCGCCATGGCCCAGGCCGCGAACAAGACCTGGCCCACCGCGAACACCACGGCCAGCGCCACCACGAGCCGCCGGTCGAGCCGCTGCGCCAGGAGCGCGAGCCCGCCGAACGCCGGGAAGGCGGCCAGGGCGTACCGCGGCATCGAACTCACAATCCCTCCCGGCAGCAGGGCCAAGGCGAGCGCGGCGACGCTGAACACCGCCAGCTCGAGATCGGCCCGCATGAGCCCGACCGCGCCCACCGCCATGATGCCAAGGAACGCGAGCCAAACCAAGCGGGAGATCGTCGGCCTCGCCAGCGCCACGCCGATCCGGACCAGGCCGCTGCTCCCGCCGGCCCAGGATGGCGACCCGTGCAGGAACCCGGTGAACTGACCGGTCAGGTGCGCGATGAAGCCCCACCAGATGGCGAACGCGAGGGTGCCCGCGGCAGCCGCGGCGAGGAGGGTCCGGCGCTCGCGCCCCCGGGCCATGGCGGCGCGGGCGAGCGCGGACGCGACCACGGCCGCCCCGGCGATCCTCGCGAACATGGCGAGCGCGGCGGCGGGGAGCCGCCAGCGAGAGGCGGGGCCGACGCCGAAGTACGCCGCCGTCGCCGCCAGGGACAGCGGCTCCGAGTAGGGCAGGGAGAGGACATAGGCCGGGGGCGCGAACGCGAGCAGCGCCACCCCGCCCGTGGCCGCCGCGCGACCGAGCCGCTCGTCGAGCACGCGCCAGATCAGGACTGCGGCCACCACGAACAGGGCGTTGGCGAGGAGGGTGGCGACCGCCCCGCTCGGCAGGACGCCAAGGCTGGCCACCTTCACGAGCAGGGGCCACGCCGGGAAGAACGCGAAGTCGTGGCCGCCGCTGACGACCCCGGCGTGGTAGCCCGACCGGGCGACGCGCAGGTACCAGGCGGCGTCCCACACGGCCGGCAGCCCGCGGCGCATCCCGGGGACGAGCGTCAGCGCGCCCAGGATCGCGAGCGAGTAGGCGCGGGACGCGACCGCCACGGCCACCGGGATGGCGAACCACGGCCAACGGCGGCCGGGGATGCGGAGGGCCTCGCTCATCGCCCGGCGACAGACCTGAGGCGAGCGAACGCCGCGTCGGCTGCCGGGCCGGCGTCCGACGTGGCCACGCGCCCGAGCAGGGTCGTGGCGATCCCGGGCGCCTGCGGGGCGGATCCCAGGCCGTCCAGCAGCGCGTTGAGGGCGCCCGCCGACACGAACGTCTGCGCGTTCGGCACGGCCAGACTCGCCTGGTCCACCCAGAACACGTGCGCCTGGAGTGTCGGGTCGGCCCTGGTGGGCGCGGAGAGCACCGCTGCGAGGCGGATGCCGGGCACGGTCGCGAGCCACGCGACGACGGACGGCGCCGAGGTGCTCTTGCCGGTCACGTAGACCCAGACGGCCGGTCGGTCCGCGCGCAGCACGTGCTCAACCTGGCGCGCGGTGAACACGTAGAAGCCGCTCTGGCGAGGGTGCCGGTCCACGGCCACCACATCGGCGGGCTGTTCCTCGCCGACGCGGATCCCCAGCGGCGCGGCGGCGTCAACCACACCCAGGGTCGCCTGCAGGCTGCGGAGCTGGTAGCGGCCGTCAAGCCGGAGCGCGGTCTCGTTGGCGAGCACCGACCCGAACGCGACCGTTGACCCGATCGGCAGGTGCCCGCCGATCCACGCGGCGATCTCGTCCGGGAGCCCGGGGCGGCTGGCCGCAATCGCGGTGCTTGCCATCCGCGGCAGGGACACGCCGAGCACCGAGACGGACAGCGCGGCGACCAGCGCCACCGCCACGCCGCGGAGCGCGACGGACGGGCGCCCCGCGGCCACGAGCCGCCCGCGCGCCCAATGCCGGACCGCGGGGCTCGCGACCACCGCCCCCACGACCACGCCCAGGACAGCGGCAAGCGCCACGCCCCGCAGGTGGGCGGTGAGGCTCGGGGCCACCCCCTGGCGCGCCAGCTGCTGGGCGGCGGCCGCGGCCAGGCCCGCCCCGACGACGGCCCCGACGGCGGCGAGCGCACGGTCCCTGCCCTCGAGCAGCCGCGGCAGCTGCAGCCAGCCCGCCGCGCCGGCTGATGCTGCGATGGCCAGCAGCGCGATGTCATTGCGCGGCGGCTCGCCCTGCACCGCCACGAGCAGCAGCCACGGGATGCCGGCAGCGAGGATCACGAGCTGGGGCAGCGGGCGGTCGTCGCCGCGCCACGCGGACCGCACGGCGCCGACCAGGCCGACGCCGACCAGGAGAATCGGCCCCAGGTCCGCGAGCCACGTGCGACCCCAGCGGGCGAGGTTGGGGAGGTCGAGCAGCGGCCGCCCGGCCTGGAGGCTCGACCGCGAGAAGGCGACCAGGAAGGCGACCGCCCACGCCCCGACGAGCAGCCCGGCCACGGCGAGCGCCGTGCGACGGTCCCGCAGCCGACGCCCGGCCCAGTCGGCCAGCCGCGCCGCGGGCCGCCACGGCGCGCTGAGCGTCGCGAGCACCCCTCCAAGCACCAGCAGCGCGATGCCGAGCGGCACCAGCCACGGCGCGCCCAGTCCGAGCGCGTACACCTTGCCGGCGGTCGCGGCGTACCAGCCGAACCACCACGCCACCAAGGGCACGGCGGTGAGGAGCACCAGCCCGCCGGCCCGGGCCGTGGTCGTCAGCGGGCGCCGTGCGGCGATCGCGGCCAGGAACGGCGCCGCCAGCAGGATCAGGCCAGCCTCCTTCACCAGGAACGCCCACGCGAACAGGACGCCCGCGAGGATCCCGCGCCGGACCAGACCCGAATCCACCGCGGATCGCGCGACCGCGATGTAGGCGAGGGAGAGGGCGGCCTCCGGAACGTCGAGGCGGGCCGTCCGAGCCAGGCCGAACAGCGACAGCCAGCCGACCAGCGCTGCGACCGTCAGCAGCACGGCCCGGGGGCCGAACGGCCGTGCCAGCCAGCCGGCGAGCAGGAGCGTGCCCGACGCCGCGATCGCGTTGAGGAGGTAGCCCCAGCCCCACGGGGACAGCCCGAGCGCGACCTGCGGCGCGGCGAACAGCATGGGCCAGTAGGGCGAGTGCGCCAGGAACAGCTCGCCGAACGCCGTCCGCGGGCCCCCGCCGCTGAGGGCGTTGACGCCGATGGCGAGGTACTTCGCCTCGTCGAACGTGGGCAACGGGTGGGGCAGCAGCAGCGCCAGGATGCCGTAGCCAACGGCGATCCCCGCCGCGGCGGCCACGGCCGGGTGGCGGAGCGGTGCCCATGGCGTCACGCCCGAGTCCTCGTCGGCGTCCAGGGGGATCCTCCTTCTTGGGCGGGCAGATGCTATCCCGGACGCGTCGGGGTCGCCTCGCGACCGGCGCTCGGTCGCGCCCGCGTCAGGCCCGGAGCCGGGGCCCTGCCGGACCCGTTCCCCCCGACCGCGCCGGAGCGGCGGCGCCCCGCGTCGTCGGCATCCGTCAGCCGCGATTCGGACCCTCCCATGAGTTCCGAACGGCCCGTCACAATGGCTCTTGTCGTGCGGGCCGATCGGATCGACCGTAGCCTCCCACATGGGCGCGCGGCGGAGGCTGCTCCGTTGCGGCCTGTTCCAGCGGCCGGATGCCCCGCGGGCTCCGGCCCGAGTTCTCGCTGACGGAAGGGCAGTACTCGATGACGACAACTGAGCGAGCCGATTCGGCGACGGAAGCGCAGGTCGCTCGCCTCCGGGTGGGCGACAAGGAGCTGGCGCTTCCCATCGAGCCCGCCACCGAGGGGCAGTCGGCAATCAACATCGCCCCGCTGCTCAAGGACACCGGGCTCGTCACGCTCGACTACGGCTACGCGAACACGGCGCCCACACGCAGTGCCATCACGTACCTCGACGGCGACAACGGCATCCTGCGCTACCGCGGCTATCCGATCGAGGAGCTCGCCGAGAGCACAACCTTCCTCGAGATCGCCTACCTGCTGATCTACGGGGAGCTCCCCAACGCGCAGCAGCTGGCCACCTGGACGGACCAGATCCGGCACCACACCTGGATCCGGCTCGCCTACCGTCAGTTCTTCGAGGCGTTCCCGACCGAGGCGCACCCGATGGCGGTCCTCGCCTCCGCGGTGAGCGGGCTGTCGGCGTTCTACCCGGGCAGCGGCAACCCGCACGACGCGGCGGACGTCGAGCTGGCCACGATCCGCCTGCTGGCCAAGCTGCCCACGATCGCGGCCGCGGCCTTCCGGCGCACGCGCGGCGAGACCCCCGTCGTGCCGGACGAGGACCTCGAGTACGAGGCGAACTTCCTCAAGATGATGTTCGGCGACCCGTCGAAGCCGTGGGTCACGGACCCCGAGGCCGCGCACGCGCTCCGGGTCCTCCTGATCCTCCACGCGGACCACGAGCAGAACTGCTCCACGTCCACGGTCCGCATGGTCGGCTCGAGCCTCGCCAATCTGTACGTCTCGATGGCGGGGGGCATCGCCGCCCTCTGGGGCCCGCTGCACGGCGGCGCCAACCAGGAGGTCCTCGAGATGCTCGAGGCGATCGCGGCCGACGGCGGCGACGTGGCCAAGGCCGTACGGCGGGCTAAGGACAAGGACGACCCGTTCCGGCTGATGGGCTTCGGCCACCGGGTCTACAAGAACTACGACCCGCGGGCCAAGATCATCAAGGCCGCCGCGGAGCCGCTGCTCATGAAGATGCACGGCGACGACCACCTGCTGCGCATCGCGCTCGAGCTCGAGCAGGTGGCCCTCTCGGACCCGTACTTCATCGAGCACAAGCTGTACCCGAACGTGGACTTCTACAGCGGCCTGATCTACCGGGCGCTGGGGTTCCCCACCGAGATGTTCACGGTCCTGTTCGCCATGGGCCGCCTCCCGGGCTGGATCGCCCAGTGGCGCGAGATGATGCACGACCCGCAGGCCCGCATCGGCCGCCCGCGGCAGCTCTACGTGGGCAAGCCCAAGCGGAGCTTCGTGCCGCTCGAGCAGCGGTAGCCCGACAGACGCCAGACCGGGCATTCCCAGGGGCGGGCGCCTGCCGGGCGTCCGCTCCTGGCGCTCGGCGCGCGACGGCCGGACAGGCGGGGGCCGGAGGCGCGATGATCGCCGCATGAACGACGGCCGTTTCCGCACCCCCAGCCCAGAGATCCGACGCACCTCGACGGTCCTGTTCGACAGCGTCGCCCAGTTGCGCGAGGCGCTCGACGCCTCGCGGTCGGGCGACCGGCGCTACTCGACGTACGGGACCCACGGCACGCCGACAACCGCCGAGCTCGAGGCCCTGCTCCTCGCGGGCGAGGGCGGCGCGGGCGTGGAGCTGGCCCCGAGCGGCCTCGGCTCCATCGTGGTGGCGATGCTGGCGGTGGCTCGCGCCGGCGACCACCTCCTGGTGACGGATTCGGCATACGGCCCGGCGCGCGACTTCAGCACCGGCATGCTGGCGGGCCTGGGCGTGGACGTGGAGTTCTACCACCCGCTCATCGGCGACGACATCGCCGCCCTCATCCGCCCGAACACCAAGCTGATCTGGATGGAGAGCCCGGGCACGCACACGTTCGAGGTGCAGGACGTGCCGGCGATCGTGCGGGCCGCGCGCCGGGCCCACCACCGTGTCGTGACGGCGATCGACAACACCTGGGGCTCGCCAGGGCTGTTCCGCCCGTTCGACCACGGCGTGGACATCTCGGTGGTGGCCCTGACCAAGTATTGGGGTGGGCACGGCGACGTGCTGATGGGCGCCACCTTCGCCAACGCCGACCTCCTGCCCGCGGTCCGCGAGGCGTCGCGTCTGACGGGGACCGCCGTCAGCGGCGAGGACGCCTTCCTCGTGATCCGGGGCGCGCGCACGGTGGATATGCGGATCCGCGAGCAGGGCGCCGCGGCGCTCGAGCTGGCAGGGCGGCTGGCCGAGCATCCGCGCGTCGCTCGAGTGCTCCACCCGGGGCTCCCCGGCGACCCCGGGCACGCCCTGTTCGTGCGCGACTTCCGCGGCGCGTCCGGGCTGTTCAGCTTCGAGCTGCGGCGCGCGGACGGCTCCCCCTCGGACCAGGCCGACGCCGATGCCGTCACCGACCGTCTGGTGGCGCGCGGGCGGTTCGGCCTCGGCTACTCGTGGGGAGGGTACGAGTCGCTGGTCATGCCGGCGCGCTGGTCGGGCCTGAACCGCGCCGTGTCACCGTGGGCCGGCGGGCCGCTCCTGCGGGTGTCGATCGGGCTGGAGCCCGTCGAGGAGCTGTGGGCGGACCTAGAGGCGGCGCTGGCCGAGGCGTGACGCGGGGCGGCCTGCGTCGCCGCCAGGCCCGGCTCCGCCCCGACCGGGCGCCACGCAGCCACGGGCATCGCGCCCGGCCTCGAGTCCGTCGCTCGGCGAGGGGCGCGTGTCGCTCCGGCCAGGACCCTCGTCGGGCCCCGGGATCACCTGCGTTCCCCGTCGGAAGGTCCCGGGTGGGGAGGGCGGCCGGGGCCAACCTGTGCGACCGATGGCCCCTTGGAGGTCGGCTGCCCGGTAGGCACAGTTGCGGGTGCAGGCCCGACCCACCGGGCTGGCCCAAGGCAGCGCCAGGATCGAGGGACGCGTGAGGACGAACGGCGGCGGCCCCGGGGGCAGGAAGGTCGCGGTACAGCTCGCGATCTTCGACTTCCCGATGCTCGTCACGGGCTTCCGATCGGTGATCGACGCCGAGCTGGACATGGAGGTCGTCGGCACGCCGCCGTCGCTGGACGCCATCCCGGACGCGCTCGCGCGGACGCCTGCGGACGTGGTGATCGCAGAGTGCCAGCCGCTGTCGGCCCCGGGCTGCACCACGTTCGCAACCATCGCGAGGGTTCGGGCGGCCGCGCCGGACGTGCGGATCATCGCCCTGGAGTGCCGCAGCGGCTCGAGCAGCGAGCAGTTCAGCATGGCGCTCAAGGCCGGCGCCGACGGCTTCCTCACCCGCGAGGCGGAGCCCACGGACTTGGTGGCGGCGGTCCGGTCAGTGACCCGCGGGCAGACCTACGTGTCACCGTCGATCGTCACCCGAATGGTGAACACGTACGTCCTGCGGAGTCCGGATGCCCCCGCCCAGGACGTGTACGCCGGCCTCTCGGACCGCGAGCGCGAGGTCCTCCTCCTCGCCGCGGCCGGCCACACCAATCGCGAGATCGCGAAAGTGTTCCACCTGTCCGAGCAGACGGTGCACAACTACCGCGCGAACGTCATGGAGAAGCTCGACCTCCACGATCGGACCGAGCTGCTCAAGTTCGCGATCCGCCGCGGGCTCATCAGCGTCGCCGACCTGTAACTCGTCCGGCGGCACCGGGCCAGGGCCTCCCCCGCGACCGCCCGGGGCAGTCGTCCGGCAGCGTCGGCCGGCGGGGCGAGCCGCGGCACCCGCGGCGGGGCTACTTCGCGGCCGCGTCCACCGCCGCCATCACCTTGGTGACGCTGATCGACGGGCCGGCGAAGCGGGCCGTCTCCTTGCCGCCCGCCATGACGACCACCGCCGGCGCCGCCTTGAGGCCCATGCCGGTCCCGCTGGCGGTCTCCGCCCTGACCTGGCCCGCCACCGCCGAGCCCGCCATGCAGGCATCGACCGCGGCGACGTTCCAGCCGAGCTTGGCGCCCAGCCAGAGCAGCGACCTGGACGTGAAGATCCCGGCGTTGGCGCCCTGCGCGGACGCGCCGAGGATGTCGTGCGCGAACCAGACCAGCGGGTCGCCGTCCTCGGCGCCGCAGCGGACGAGCGACGCCGCCAGCACGGACTCGTCGCCCAGCGTCGCGAGGTCTCGGAGCACCACGGAGACGCGGCCCGTGGCGATGCGCTTGCGGAGCTCGGGCTCAAGGCCGGACACGATGGCCGGCATGCCCGTGGCCTGGTAGTCCACCCACAGCTCCACGGTGACGCGCGCCGACGGGGACCCGGCGGTGCGGCCGGCGGTCGCGGTGCCGAGCCACGGGTCGGCAGAGGGCTGGACCGAGGGCGCGGGGGTGATCGCGGGGTGCGTCTTGGCGGCGCTGTCGATGGCCGCCAGCAGCGTTGCCGCGTCGGGGACGCCCAGGAACGAGCGCCCGGGGATGTCGATCAGCGGCGTGGACTGCACCCCGGCGCGGACGCCGGCCGCCGTGTCGGCGAGCACCTCGACCATGACGTCGTGCCGCTGCGTGCAGGCGGAGAAGGCCGCCGCGTCGGCACCCACGCCCGCCGCCAGCGAGGCGAGCTCCGCGGCCGAGAAGGTCCCCTGGTTCTCGCCGTTCTGCGCCGCGTAGACCGCGTCGTGCATCGGCCAGTACTTGCCCTGCTCGCCGGCGCACCGGACCGCGACGGCCGCGTCGAGCGATTCGCCGCCGATGAACACGAAGTCGCGGTGGAGCACCGACACCGTTCCATCGGCGATCCGCGATGCCAGTTGCGGCAGCACCTGCTGCGCGAACCGGGCGCAGAACGGGCACTGGTAGTCGGCCCAGTAGGTGAGCTGCACCTGAGCGGTCTTGCTGCCCAGGAGCGGGCCGTCCGACGGCAGACCGGCCAGGGGGTCCGACGCGGCGGGCGACGGCGCCGGGGTGCCCGCCGCGCCGCTCGCGCCCGGGGCTGGCGAGCCCTCCGGGAGGGCGGCCGCAGGCGCGGTCCCGAACGTCGGCGCCGTGACGCGCCCCACGCCGACGCCGGACCCGAAGGCAAGCACCGCGATCAGCGCGACGGTGAGATACAGCGTGACCAGATC
>JAKAHL010000057.1 GCA_021815005.1 Chloroflexota bacterium | reverse complement strand
GGCGGCAACCGGCGCCAGTCGCGACGGCAACGCGGACAACCACCAGCCACACGCCGGCGCTGCCGGCTGATCCACCGGAGAATCAGCATGGTTCGCATCGCAAACGCCCCGTGCTCGTGGGGCGTCATCGAGGGTATCGAGGGCGAGACCGCCGGCTACGACACGGTCATCGACGAGATGTCCCAGACGGGCTACCTCGGCACCGAACTCGGCGACTGGGGCTTCATGCCCACCGATCCCGGGCAGCTCAGGGGAGAGCTCGACCGCCGCGGCCTAGCCCTGGTCGGCTCGTGGGTCAGCGTCTGGCTCCATGACAAGTCCAGGCATCAGAGCTCTGCCGACGACGCGGTGCGCACCGCCAAGCAGCTGGCGCGCGTGGGCGGCAAGGACGCCGTCGTGGTGCTGGGCAACGATCCGTACGGGGACCCGGTCCGGACCAAGGTGGCCGGTCGGGTCCGGCCGCAGGACGGCCTCGGCGACGAGGCGTTCAAGGTGCTCGCCGACGGCGCGAACTACGTCGCCAAGCGCGTCTGGGAAGAGGCCGGGATCCGGACCGTGGTCCACCAGCACATCGGCACGTTCGTCGAGACCGAGGCCGAGGCCCGCAAGCTGTTCGAGCTGACGGACCCGGCGCTGCTGGGTCTGTGCCTCGACACCGGCCACTGGACCTTCGGCGCAGGCGGCGACCCGGTGGCGGCCGTCCGCGAGTTCCGCGATCGCGTGTGGCACGTCCACTTCAAGGACGCGGAGCCCAACGTCATGGCGGACTCCCGCAAGTACGAGTGGAGCGGACCGGAGTCCGTGGGCCATGGCGTGTTCTGCGAGCTTGGCAAGGGCGCGGTGGACTTCCCGGGGATGCTCAAGGCGCTCGACGAGATCGGCTACCAGGGCTGGATCGTCGTGGAGCAGGACGTCCTGCCCGGCATGGGCAGCCCGCGCGAGAGCGCGCAACGGAACCGCGATTACCTGCGGTCGATCGGCGTCTAGCGCCGGGCGTCACGCCGGGCGGCCCAGCGGCTCCTCGGCGCTGCAGCAACGCGGGGCACGCAGGGAGGAGACGGCATGACCGACAAGGTGCGGATCGGCTTGGCGGGAACGAGCTGGTGGGTCGATTCCATGTACCTGCCCGCGCTGGCCGGGCATCCCCTGGCCGACGTGCGGGCGATCGCCGGGACCCGGCCCGAGCACACGCGGCAGGTCGCCGCCCAGTGGGGCATCCCGTCCGCGTACGCCACCGCCGAGGAGATGATCGCCGTCGAGCCGCTCGACGCGGTCATCGTGGCCACGCCCAACCGCGCCCACTACCCCATCGCCCACGCGGCCCTGGAGCGCGGCCTGCACGTGCTGTGCGAGAAGCCGGTCGGACTGTCGTCATCGGAGGCGCGGCGCCTGGCGGACCTCGCGGCCGCCAAGGGCCTCATCACGATGGTGCCCTTCACGTATCGGAACATGCCCGGGATGCGGTACCTCAAGGAGCTCGTGGACGAGGGGTACATCGGGCAGCCCTACCACCTGAACATGCGCTACTTCGCGGGCTACGGGCGCGACGGCGCCTACGCCTGGCGGTTCGACCTCGACGTCGCGGGAGCTGCGCTCGCGGGTGACCTGGGCTCGCACCTGGCGTACTACGCCTACTGGCTGTACGGGCCTGTGGAGGCCGTGACCGCGGAGTTCGGCCAGAACGTGCCTCGCGCGAACCGGCCCGACGGCGCCGACTACCCTCGCGGCGAGGATTCCGCGATCATGCTGCTGCGGTTCGCCAACGGCGCGACGGGCAACCTGCACGTCTCGTCCGTGGCGCACGAGCCGTCGTCGTTCGGGCAGCTGCACGGCATCGAGCTGCACGGGTCGGGCGGCACGCTCCACCACGTCAACGACTGGATCCGGCTCCAGGCGGTCTCCGGGGCCCGCGCAGACGAGAACGCCGTCCACGACCTGCCGATCCCCGACCGCTGCTGGGGCGGCGCGCCGCGCGACGACGTCCACGAGACGTACAAGCACGTCTTCCGCGAGCAGGAGACGCAGGCGCGCGCCTTCGTCTCTGCCGTCGCCGCGGGGCAGCCGGTCAAGCCCGACCTCGCCGACGGACTCCATATCCAGCGGATCGTGGACGCGGCCGTGCGCAGCGCGCGCGAGGGCCGACGCGTCACGCTCGAGGAGATCGCCGCCGAGGAGGGCTGACGCGCGTCGCCCGGGGCCGGTCGCCGGGAACCTCGGTCCCGTGCGGCTGCCGCGGAATCGGGCGCCGCGAGACGGTTCGCGTATTGCGGAACTACCGTGGCTGGCCGAAACCCCGGCCATCGGATCTTCCGGCCACGGCCGCGCGCGGCGCCGCCACCCGTTCGGGCAGCAAGGAGGCGTCGAGCCGAACACACGGGTTCGGCCCCCGCGATGGTTCGATGGTTCCGCGAGTCGAGAACGAGTGCGCACCCACGCCCACCGCAGGCCGGCGGCGGGACGGCCCTCGGCGGGCTGGGGGCGGCACGACGGCGCAGCGGCGCGGAATCGAACGGCGCCGTCCCGGAGGACGACGCCGGATCGAGCTGGCGGGACGGACGCGCCCGCGTTGGGCGGACGCGCCGGCCCCGAGCTGGTCTTCGGTCTAGGAGTTGCCGGGGAAGACCAGCGACAGCGGCCCCTGCTTGCCGGGCTCGGGCCAGCGCTCGGTGATCAGCTTCTGCTGGGTCCAGAAGCGAACGCCGTCCTCGCCCCGCATCGGCAGGTCGCCGACGGACGAGTCCTTGGCGCCCGAGAAGCTCATGAAGCCGGCGGGCACCGGGATCGGCACGTTGATGCCGATCATCGGGACGTCCACCTCGAGCTTGAACCGCCGGGCCGCGCCGCCGTTGGTGGTGAAGATCGCCGTGCCGTTCGCGTACTTGTGGCCGTTGATGAGGGCCAGGCCCTCCTCGTAGGTCTTGGCGCGCACGATGCTGAACACCGGGCCGAAGATCTCCTCCTGGTAGATCTTCATGGCCGGGGTGACGTGGTCGAACAGGGTCACGCCGAGGAAGAAGCCGTCGGGGTTCGGGCCCACGAATCTCCGGCCGTCCACCACCAGTTCCGCGCCCTCGGCCTCGCCGATGCCGATCCACTTGATGACGGACTCGCGGTGCTCGGTGGAGTAGATCGGGCCCATGTCGGCGCCCGGCTCCATGCCGTCCGCGATCTTGAGCTTGGCGATCCGCTCGAGGATCATCGGGCGGAGCCTGTCGGCCGTGTCGCCGACCGCGATCATCATGGTCTGGGCCATGCAGCGCTCGCCGGCCGAGCCGAAGCCCGACGCCACGGCCGCGTCCGCCACGTTGTCCAGGTCCGCGTCGGGCAGCACGAGCATCGCGTTCTTGGCCGAGGTGTACGACCCGACGCGCTTGCCGTGCTTCGTCCCCTCCTCGAACACGTAGCGGCCGACCGCGGTGGACCCGACGAACTGGATCGCCTTGACGTCCTTGTGCTCGACGAGCGCCTTGACGGCCTCCTTGCCGCCGTAGACGACGTTGAACGTGCCCTTGGGCCCGCCGGCCTGCGTCCACAGCTTGGCCTGGAGCTGCGTGGCGCCCGGCGTGTGGGAGGACGGCTTGAGGATGACCGTGTTGCCGGCCATCAGCGCCATCGGGTAGATCCAGGTCGGGACCATGACCGGGAAGTTGAACGGCGTGATCGCCGCCGTGACGCCCAGCGGGACTCGCAGCGTGGAGGTGTCCACCTTGGTGGACACGTTGGGCGTGTTCAGGCCCGACAGGTGGACGGGCAGCCCGCAGGCGAAGTCGATCGTCTCGATGCCGCGCAGGACCTCGGCCAGGGCATCCGGGAAGGTCTTGCCGTGGTCTCGGGTGATGAGACGGGCGAGATCCTCGCGGTGCTCGTACATCAGCGCGCGGAAGTTGAAGAAGATGTTGCTGCGCGCGATGAGCGGCATGTCGCGCCAGGCGGGGAAGGCCGCCTTGGCGGAGGCGACGGCGGCGTCCACCTCCGCCCGGCCGCCGCGCGGCACGCGCGCGATGACCTTGCCGGTGGCCGGGTTGTAGACCGGGCCCGTGGCCTCGGGCGCGACGGCGACCTCAGCCGCGTCGATGTAGTGCGAGAGGACGGGCGCTGCCGCCTCGATCAGGGTTTCGCTGGCCACCATGTGCCTCCAGGTGAGGGTGCCGACTGACGCGGAACGCGCGGGCCGACGGGGCGTCAGCCGGCCTTCGCGTCCGGGTTGGGAAGAACAATATCCCTGACGACGCCGACGAGGTCGTGGTAGCTCTGCACGAAGCCTCGCAAGGTCCGGGCCGTCGCGCCGAAGGTCACGAACTCGGCCGGGACCAGGCCGTCCGGCTCGTAGGCCCGGCGGAAATCGGGGATCCGCGCGGACAGGTCGTCGATCAGCGCCTGGTCCACCGGGATGTCGATCCGCTCGACGGGGTCGATCCCGGAGTTGTTGAACCGGACCTGCCACGCGTGCGGCATGGTGAGCACCGCGTCCGCGCCCACGAGCTCGGTCCAGTGCAGCCGATGGCGGTAGGCCGCGGCGAGCAGTCGCGTCCGGTAGCCGCGCTCCTGGTAGATGCCGTACGCCCGCTTGAAGGCGGCGATCCCTGCCCAGTTCGGGGCGTCGGGGTGGAGCGCGATGGCGTCCTTGTCCACGAGGACCTTCATCCAGTCGTCGAGCCGGCCGACCATCAGCGAGCACACCGGGGTCATATGGCTGGCGTCACCGCCTGCCGCCTCGAGCCGCCGCAGGCCCCGTTCCACCGCCTCGGCGGCCGCGATGCACTGGGCCACGGTGAACACGACGGTGACGTTGGCGCACACGCCCCGGGCCGTGGCCTCCTCGGCCGCGACCAGGCCCTCCGCCGTGCACGGGAACTTGACCTGGATGTTCGGCGCCAGCGTGCTGAAGTGCACGGCCTGCTCGGTCATCCGGTCTGGCGTGCGGTAGTTGGCCGGGTTCGTCTGGAGCGAGAGGCGCCCCTTCCGGCCGCCGTGGGCCTCGAACACGGGCTGGAGGATGGCGGCGCCCCGCTGGCCCATCTCCTCGATGATCTGCCAGGTGATCTCGACCTCGGACCAGGTGGGGTTGGCGGCCGCGACCTCGCGGACGCGCGGCACCCAGTGGTCCTTCTCCTTCTTCATGACCTCGCCGACGATCGTCGGGTTGGAGGTGGCGCCGGTCGCGCCGCGGGCCACGGCGTACTCCAGCTCGGCGACCGCGCAGGAATCGTTCCAATAGTCGGTGGCCGTCGTCTCGACCATCTTCGCCAGTGGGCTGGCGATGCCGGTCTCGGTCATGCGGACGTGTCCTCCTGGGCCCGAGGCGCCGCCGGCGACCAGTTCATGAGCCAGGCGTGGTCCGGGTCGATCGTGAAGTGCCAGGCTCGGTTGGGACCGGCCATGATGTTGAGGTAGTAAGCGTCGTAGCCGGCCGGGGCACCGAACGGGTGGTAACCCTTGGGGACCAGGACAACATCGCCGTCGGTGACCGCCATCGACTCGTCGAGCGAGCCGTCTTTGGTGTAGACGCGCTGGAAGCCGAAACCCTGGGGCTTCGCGAAGCGGTAGAAGTAGTACTCCTCGAGGTACCCCTCGACCGGCGGGTTCTCCGTGTCGTGCTTGTGGGGCGGGTAGCTGCTCCAGTTGCCGGCAGGCGTGAAGACCTCGAACGCGATCAGGCGCCCGGCCTCCATCTCGGTGTCCATCAGGTGGTGGATCCGGCGGGCGGTGTTCCCCTCGCCGCGCGCCTCGACCAGGATGTCCTCGGGGGCGAGGTACCTCGTGATCGACACGGGGCCCCCGGGCGCCGCTGCGATGACGAGGAGCACCTCCGACAACGCGGTGACGCTGACCGCGTCGCCGGGTGCCACGAGGACCACCGGTGCGGCGGGACCGTCGAACACGCTGGCGCGGGACCCGACCCGATCGAGGCGGAGATCGCCGGCGGCGACCGAGGCGTGCCCCTCCAGGACGAGCACCAGGCGCTCCTGGTCGTCGGCGGCGCACTCGACGGCCTGACCCGGCGCCAGGCGGTACACGGTGGAGGTGACCCAGGACCAGCCGGCGTTGGCGGGGTCCACGTGGCTCACCACGCCCCGGGAGTCCGGGCGGGCCGCGCGGCGGAGGAGATGCCGCGCGGCCCCCGGGGGGACAAGGGCAGCGTCGGGATTGCCGGCCTCGGGAACAGGGGTCATCGCATCATCCTCCACGATCCGGCAATCGATTACATGAACATGATGCCGCCCGTCGGGGCGGGCGTCAAGGGCAGGGGCGGTTTCGGGGAACGGATCGCGCCAGCGGGGCCTCGGCCCGCCCTCGAGGGGCCGCCGGGACCCCCGGCGCGAGGGCGGCACCCCCCGTCTGGGGGGTGCGAGGCTGGCCCGATCGTGGGCTGGGCCCGAGCGACGGCTGGCCGCAGCATGGGGATGCGCCGCTGCGGGTCGGTCCCCGCGGCAACGCTCGTCCGGACGGAGCCCGCCCGGACAGAGCCCTCCCTCCCCTCCGCCAGGGCTCGCAACGTCGTCGGCGGACCGCGGCCCCTCTCCCCGGCCGCGGTCTGCCGACGTGCCTCCCGGCGAACCGCGACCCGACTGCGGCCCAGCGGCGCCCGCCCCCTCCCCCGTCCCCCGCCTCGCGCCCTGTCGCGCTCGTGTAGCCTCGTCCCGGTCGGGTGATCACGCGGGCACGGAGGCGGCATGGACACGATCGCGGCGCTGCGCGGGGTGTGGAACATCGTGCCCACCCCGTTCCTCCCGGACGGCTCGCCCGACACCGCCTCGATCCCGGGGCTCGTGCGCTTCGTGCGCGCCACCGGCGTGGACGGTCTCACGATCCTCGGCGTGCTCGGCGAGGCCGCACGCCTGGGCGACGCGGAGCGGTCCGCGGTCCTGGGGACGACGGTCGAGGCGGCCGGCGGGGCGATCCCCGTGTGCGTCGGGGTGTCCCACGCCGCCACGGACCGCGCGGTGGCGTTCGCGCGCGAGGCGCAGGCCGCCGGGGCGCACTCGGTGATGCTGGCGCCGCCCCCGCTGGCGCGGCCGACCGACGCCGCGCTCCGTCGCCACTACCTGGCCGTGGCCGAGGCGACCGACCTGCCGATCGTGGTCCAGGACCACCCCGCGTCGTCCGGGGTGCCGATGTCCGCCGAGTTCCTGCTCGCGCTGGCGGCGGAGGCACCCGCCTGCCGCGTGGTGAAGCTCGAGGAGGAGCCGACGCCGCCCAAGGCCGGGCGCCTGGTTGCCGGCTCGCCGGACATCGTCGTCCTCGGCGGGCTGGGCGGCCAGATGCTGCTCGAGGAGCTCCGGCGCGGGACGCACGGGACGATGACGGGCTTCGGCTTCCCCGAGGTCCTGGTCGCCATCGTGCGCCGGTGGTTCGCGGGCGACCGGGCGGGGGCGGCCGCGGTGTTCGACCGATACGCGACGCTGATCCGGTTCGAGAACCAGGCGCTGCTCAACCTGCCCATCCGCAAGCTCGTGTACCAGCGGCGCGGCGCGATCGCGCACGCCACCGTGCGCGCGCCGGGCGTGCCGGCCGACCCCGGCACCGTGGCGGATCTGGACGACGTGCTTCGGCGGACTGGCCTCGACCGGCATCTCGCCGCCGGATCGGTGCTGCCCCAGCTCCTGGGCGGCTGACGGGCCGCCTGTCGCGAGCGATCCGGGCGGCGCGGCCGTCTGCCCCGTCAGCCGGCGGCCGCGAGCGGGGGCGATTCGGCGTCGGTGCCGGCGGGCCCCTGGATGGCGAACTGCGTCTGGTAGAGCTCGGCGTAGAGCCCGCCGGCGGCGAGCAGCTCGGCGTGGGTACCGCGCTCCACGATCCGGCCCTCGGCGACCACCAGGATCTGGTCCGCCTGCCGGATCGTCGAGAGCCGGTGGGCGATCACGATCGAGGTGCGCCCGGCGAGGGCGGTCCGGAGCGCCTCCTGGACGGCCACCTCGGACTCCGAATCGAGATGGGCCGTCGCCTCGTCGAGCACGACGATGTCGGGCGCCTTGAGCAGCAGGCGGGCGATCGCGATCCGCTGCTTCTCGCCACCCGAGAGCCGGTAGCCGCGATCGCCGACGACCGTGTCGAGGCCGTCGGGCAGCGTCCGAACGAACGGCAGGATCTGGGCTGCCCGGAGCGCGTCGAGCAGTTCCGCGTCGGATGCGTCGGGCCGCGCGTACGCAAGGTTCGCCCGGATGGTGTCGTGGAACAGGTGCGCGTCCTGGGTGACGACGCCGATCATCTCCCGCAGCGAGTCGAACGTGGCGTCCCTCGTGTCCAGGCCGTTGATCCGGATGGCCCCGGCCCGGACGTCGTACAGGCGGGGCACGAGCTGGCTGATCGTGGTCTTGCCGGCGCCCGATGGCCCGACGAGGGCGACGAGCTCGCCTGCCCGGGCCGTGAACGAGACGTCGTGGAGCACCTGGCTCGACGGCGCCTGGTCGAGCACCGCGACCGACTCCAGCGACGCCAGCGAGACCTCGGAGGCGGTGGGGTAGCTGAAGTCGACGTGGTCGAACTCGACGCTCGCGGGCCCCCGGGGGATGGCGACCGCGCCCGGCCGCTCCGCCACCAGCGGCTTGAGGTCCAGCACCTCGAAGATGCGGTCGAACGAGACAAGCGCGGTCATGATGCTGACCTGCGCGTTGGACAGCGACATGAGGGGTCCGTAGAGGCGGTTGAGGTACGCGGCGAGCGCCACGACCGTGCCGACCTGCAGGGCGCCCTGGACCGCGAGCACGCCGCCCACGCCGTAGACGAGCGCGGTCGCGAGCGACGCCGTCAGCAGCAGCGAGGTCATGAACACCGCCGTGTACATCGCCTGCGTCACGCCGATGTCGCGCACGCGCCCGGCCTTGGCCTCGAAGCTGTGGATCTCGCGGAGCGGCTGGCCGAACAGCCGCACCAGCAGCGCCCCGGCGACGTTGAATCGCTCGGTCATCGTCGAGGTCATCGCCGCGTTGAGGTTGTAGCTCTCGCGCGTGATGGCCTGGATCCGCCTGCCAACCCAGCGCGCCGGCAGCACGAACAGCGGGAACAGCGCGAGCGCGAGCAGC
>JAKAHL010000056.1 GCA_021815005.1 Chloroflexota bacterium | reverse complement strand
CAACGGTCGTGCGGCCGGCGCACCGTCGGGCCGCCCCGGGCAACGCGCGGGGGGTGGGGCCGCCGGGCAACCCGCGGGCGGCGTGGGGCCCTTCGCGGGCAGGCGGCTAGACTCCGCCGCCGCGCCAGCCGCTCCCCGGCGCACGCCTCCCCCACGCACGGCGGCCACCGGGAGAACCAGGGCCTCGCACGCCACCGGCGTGCGGTACGCTCCGCCAGATGAAGGGCCTCGTCCTCGCCGGCGGCACCGCCACGCGCCTGTTCCCGCTGACGATCGTCACCAACAAGCACCTGCTGCCGATCTACGACCGGCCGATGGTCTACTACCCGCTGGAGACGCTCGCGGGCATGGGCATCCGCGAGGTCATGGTGATCGTCGGCGGCAAGAGCGTCGGCGACATCGTGGAGCTGCTGGGCGACGGCCGCCATTTCGGCCTCGAGCTGACGTACCGGTACCAGCGCGGCGCGCTGGGCATCGCCCACGCCATCGGCCTCGCCCGCGACTTCATCGGCGACGACGCGTTCTGCGTGGTCCTGGGCGACAACATCCTTCGCGGTGACCCGCTCGCGCCGCTCGCCCGCCAGTTCGAGGAGGAGGGCTGGGGTGCCGGCACGCTGCTGTACCGCGTCCCGGACCCGGAGCGCTTCGGCGTGGCCGAGTTCGGCCCCGACGGCAGGGTGGTCGGCTTCGAGGAGAAGCCCAAGCACCCCAAGAGCGACCTCATCCCGATCGGCGTGTACTTCCTGCGCCCCGATGCGTTCGGCGTGATCGAGCGGCTGGCGCCCTCGGGCCGCGGCGAGTTCGAGATCACCGACGTGCTGAACCACTACATCCCCGGCGGCCGGCTGTTCGCGCCCGTGTACGAGGGGCAGTGGGCGGACGCGGGCACGGTCCCCTCGCTGCTCAAGGCGGCCGAGCTGGCCCAGGCCGACGATCGCGCCGGTCGCCTCGCGCGACCCGTCGAGCGGCCGCGGGACCCGGCGTGAGCGAGCGGATCCGCCCCGGCGCCCGCCTGCTCGTCACCGGCGGGGCGGGGTTCATCGGCTCGGAGCTGGTCCGCCAGCTGCTGGCCCGCCGCGACGGAACGCGCGTCACGGTCCTCGACAAGCTCACCTACGCCGGTAACCGCGCCAACCTCGTCGCGGTGGAGGCGGACCCCGAGCAGGCCGCCCGGTTCGACTTCGTGCGCGGCGACATCGCGGACCCGACGGTCGTGGGCCCCCTGGTCGCCGAGGCGGACGCGGTCCTCAACGTGGCCGCCGAGACGCACGTGGACCGCAGCATCCTGGACCCCGAGGCGTTCCTGCGCACGGGCGTCATCGGCGTCCACGTCCTCCTGGAGGCCGTGAGGCGCGAGCACGAGCGGGCCGGCCGGGGCCATCGCCTCCCCATCCGCTTCCTGCAGGTGAGCACCGACGAGGTCTACGGCGACGTCGAGGCGCCGCGCCGCAGCGTGGAGGCCGACCCGCTGGCGCCGCGCAGCCCCTACGCGGCGGCCAAGGCCGCGGGCGAGCTGCTGGTCCGAGCCTACGGCATCACCTATGGCCTGGACGCCGTGATCACCCGCGGCTCGAACACCTACGGCCCGCACCAGCACCCCGAGAAGCTCATCCCGCTGTTCACGACCAACGCCCTGGAGGGCAAGCCCCTCCCGATGTACGGCGACGGGATGCAGGTCCGCGACTGGCTCCACGTGGCCGACCACGCCGCCGGTATCGACTTCGTCCTCCGGCACGGCGAAACCGGCGAGGCGTACAACATCGCCGGCGACCACCTGCTGCCCAACCGCGAGGTCATCGGCCTCCTGCTCGCGGCCACGGGTCGAGACTGGTCGATCGTGCGGACCGTGCCGGACCGGCCGGGCCACGACCGCCGCTACGCGATGGACGGGTCCAGGCTGGCGGCTCTGGGCTGGCGTCCGAGCGTGCCGTTCGCCGATGGCCTGTCGGCGACGGTGGGCTGGTACCGCGACCACCCCGACTGGATCGCGAGCGCCAAGTCGGGTGACTGGGACGCCTACTACGCCCGCCAGTACGGCGACCGGCTGGCCGCGGGCCGCGCGGTGGACGGGACCGCCTAGTGCGCGTCGCGGTCGTCGGCGTTGTCGGGCGGCTCGGCCGGGCGCTGGTTGCGGCGCTCGAGGGGTCGCCCCTCACCGGGGGCCGCCCGCCGGTCGGCTGGGACCTGCCGGAGTTCGACCTCGACACGGTCACCGCCGCGAGCTTCGGCACGCTGCTCGACCGGGAGCGGCCCGACGCGGTGATCCACACCGCCGCCTGGACCGACGTGGACGGCAACGCCCGCGAGCCCGACGTCGCGATGCGCCGCAACGGGACGGCGGTGGGCGAGATCGCCCGCGCCTGCGCGGCACGCGGCACGGACCTCGTGATCCTGTCCACCAACGAGGTGTTCGACGGGCGGCGCACCGACGGCCGCGGCTACGCGCCGGACGATCCGCGCAACCCGGTCAACCCCTACGGCGCCGCCAAGGCAGCCGCGGAAGTGCTGGCGACGGCTGCGTTCGCCGGGTCCTCGGGCCGCCTGGCCGTCGTCCGGACCGCCTGGCTGTTCGGCCCGCCCGGCAACGACTTCCCTGCCAAGATCGCCGCGGCGGCGGTCCGCGCCCGGGCGGCCGGCGAGTCCCTGCGCGTCACCGGCGACGAGGTCGGCACGCCCACCTACGCGCCGGACCTCGCGGCGGCGATCGTGGAGGTGCTGGGCGCGGCCCGGGCGGCTGCCCCGGGCACCACGGCGATCCACCACCTGGTCAACGGCGGTCGGGCATCCCGGGCCGACTGGGCGCGCGAGGTGCTCCGGGCGCTGGCGCTCGACGCGGCGGTGGTGGACGTGCCCGCCGCGACCTGGCAGCGCGCCTCGACGCCGCCCCTGTGGGCCGTGCTGGAGCCGACGCCGCTGCCCTCCGGAACCCCGATGCGCGACTGGCGCGAGGCATTTGCCGACGCGCTGCCGGAGCTGCGGCGGGGCCTGGCCGGCGGCTAGGCTCGCCACCAGGGCCGCCCGGCGGCCAGGCTCGCCACCCGGGCCGCCCGTGCCCACCCGCGCGAGGGGGCGGTACTGCCTGCAGGGGCCCGATCGGCCCACGCCGTGGCGGGACTATTCCGCGATTGGCCCGGCCCTTCCCGACAGCGAGGCTTGCGGGGTCACGAACCGTGCCCTGGAGCCCACGAATTGCGCAAGCTCGCCGTCGCGCTCGTCGCCCTGATCGTCGCCGGCCTCGGCGTGGTGGTCCCGGCGACCGCCGCGCCCGTCCGCGCGGCCAGCGCGGGCCCCAAGGTTGCCATCATCGTCGGCGCCACCGGCAGCGTCACCTCCACCTACCGGGCCTACGCGGACCAGATCTACGCGACCGCGACCCAGTACACGAGCAACGTCGTCCGGGTCTACAGCCCCGACGCCACCTGGCCGCGCGTCACGGCAGCCGTCAACGGCGCCTCGATCATCGTCTACCTCGGCCACGGCAACGGCTGGCCGTCGCCCTACGGCAATGACGCCGCCTACACCACCAAAGACGGCTTCGGCCTCAACTACGACGCCAACGGCGACGGCGTGACCACCGACAGCGAGCTCAAGTACTACGGCGAGCCGTCGATCCGGACGCTGAAGCCGGCGCCCAACGCCGTGGTCCTCCTGTTCCACCTGTGCTACGCCTCGGGCAACAGCGAGCCCGGCAAGCCAGACCCGACACTCGCTGTGGCCCAGCAGCGTGCCGATAACTACGCGGCGCCGTTCCTGGCAGCCGGCGCCAAAGCCGTCATCGCCATCGGCCACAGCCACGACCCGTACTACATCAGCGCCCTGTTCACGGCCAACGAGTCCCTCCGCGACTACTGGACCGGCGCGCCCGGCGCGCACGGCAACGTGCTCCAGAGCGCGTCGGTCCGGACGCCCGGCGCGACCGAGCTCCTGGATCCCGACGACCCCACGCCGGCCGGCTTCTGGCGCTCGGCCACGGGCGACCTGGCGCTCTCCACCGCGGCCGTCACGGGCGCCTCGTTCGCCGACACCGGCGCGGACCCCGCGCAGCAGCCCGTCCCGGGCAACGCCACGCCAGCGCCCGGAGGCGCGACGCTGTACGGCGCCCCCGCGGACGCCGCCGCCGGCACCAACCCCGTGGCAACGCTCCCGTCGTCCACGATCGTGCGCGTGGTGGCGACGACAGGTGTCACGACGGCGGGCGGGTCGCCCGTGTACGCCGTGCGCCTGGGCAGCGGGGCCACCGGGTTCATGGCGGGTGCCTCGCTGATCCCGCGCGACTCGGTGCCGCCGAGCCTGCGGAGCACATCTGACGGCGGCGGCGTGCTGTCCCCCGACGGCAACGGCGCGAACGACGCCCTGCCCATCTCGCTCCAGCTGTCCGAGACGGCGAGCTGGACGATCACGATCACCGACATCGGCGGCGCCATCATGGCGTCGAGCGCCGGCACCTCCTCGGTGGCCGCCCTCACTTGGGCTCCCGCCCCGCACTCGGTGCCGGATGGCCGGTACCACTGGAACCTGACGGCCACCGACGCCTACGGCAACGGGCCCCTCATCGCACATGGCGACATCACCGTGGACGCCACCGCGCCAACCTTGGGCGTGAGCGGCGGCCCGGGCCGCTTCGTCCTCAGCCCCAACGGCGATGGCGTGAGCGATGTCGTCGCCATGGTCTCCTCCGAGGCCGGGTCGGTCCGGGCCACGGTGCTCAGCGCCGCCGGCGCCATGGTCGCCCAGATCTCGGGCTCGGCTGCCGGCAGGCCCGCCACCCTGTCCTGGGGCGGCACCGCGGTCGGCGGGCTCCCGGTCCCCGACGGCACCTACACCCTCACCGCCACGGCCACCGACCTTGCCGGCAACAGCAGCCCATCCGTGACCCGGCAGGTCATCGTGGACCGGACGCTCGGCTTCGTCGCCAGCTCCAGGTCCGTGATCTTCCCGCAGGGCGGCGATCCGGCGGCCTCCGCCACGGTGCTGAGCTACCGGCTGGCCGGAGCGGCAACGGTGAGCTGGTCCGTGGTCAACAGCAAGGGCGCCGCGGTGCGGACGATCGCGGCCGGCACGGCACAGAGCGCCGGCACCTACACGTTCAGCTGGGACGGCCGGGACGACACCGGCGCGCTAGTGCCGCAGGGCGTGTACCGCTCCCAGGTGGTGGCCAACGACGCCGTGGCCACCGTGACGCATCAGGCTCCCGTCACGGTGGGCGCGTTCCTCGTCACGGCATCGGCCGCGGCGCCGGGGCGCGGGCAGCGCATCACGGTGACCGCGAGCGCGGCGGTGGGCCTCAAGGCGGCCCCGCGGCTGGTTGTCAGCCAGCCGGGCGCCAGGCCCTGGTCGGTCGCGATGGCCAAGGTCGCGGCGGGCGTCTACCGCGCGACCGTCACGCTGCGGTCCTCTTCGGCCGGCACGCTCCGGCTCAAGGTCACCGGGGCCGAAGCGAACGGGACCGCGCAGCAGGGCAGCCTGTCGCTCCCGCTGCGCTAGCGGCAGCCCTGGGCGGCACTGCCGGCAGCCGACACGGGCCCAGGCCCGCGGAGCTCGGGCGCCGCGTCCCCGGGCGGCGATGGGACAGGCGGCGATGGGAACCGGGCGCCAGCCGTACACTGCGCGCCGTGAGCCAGAGTTCCGAGCACCGGCCGGGGGATCCCGCCTCGGCGTCCACCGTTCCCGAGTCCAGGGCGTCGCGCCCGGCCCCGGCGCCCCACGCCGGCGTGTGGGTGGTGGTTCCCACCTTCAACGAGGCGGCCAACATCGAGGCGATCTCGGCCGCGATCCTCGCCGCGCTGCCCGGCGCGACCCTGCTGATCGTGGACGACGGCTCGCCTGACGGCACCGGCCGCATGGCCGACCGCATGGCCGCCGGCAACCCGCTCGTTCGCGTCCGCCACCGCAGCGCGAAGCAGGGCCTGGGCCGGGCGTACCTCGACGGCTTCGGCGTGGCGCTCGCGGGCGGCGCGGAGGTGGTGATCCAGATGGACGCCGACTGGTCCCACGATCCGGCGGCGCTGCCGAGCCTGGTGGCGCCCATCCGGGACGGTCGGGCGGACCTGGTGATCGGCTCCCGGTACACCGCGGGCGGCGGCACGCAGAACTGGGGCCTGGCGCGCCGGGTCATCTCGCGCTCGGGCTCGGTGTTCGCCCGGACCGTCCTCGGCCTGCGACCGCACGACCTCACCGGCGGCTTCAAGGCGTGGCGCGCGACGACGCTGGCGGCGGTGCCCGCGGGTGGCGTCCGCGCGGGCGGCTACGTGTTCCAGATCGAGATGACCTACCGCGCCTCGCGCGGCGGCGCCCGCGTGGTCGAGGTGCCCATCCTGTTCAGGGACCGCACCGCCGGGCAGTCGAAGATGAGCCGCCGGATCGTCTTCGAGGCGTTCTTCGTGGTCCTGGGCCTGCGCTGGGACGAGATCCGCGGCCGCGGCCCGACGCGCGCCGGCTCACGGTGACCGCGCCGCGCGAGGGCTGGCGGCCGGGCTCGGGCACATCGGGTGACGCGGGCGCGCCAGACCCGCGGGGCGTCCGCGTGGTCATGGACCTCCGGCCGCTCCAGGCGCCCGAGCGCGCCCCGCTGACCGCCGCGTACCTGGAGCAGGTGCTCGGTGCGCTCGACGCGGACCCGCGCGACGGGGAGTCGTTCGCGATCCTGCTCGCGGCGGATCTGGACGACCCGACCTCCGGGCGCTGGCCGCGCCTCGACATCGTGGGGCGGCGCCTGCTGCCGCCGACCCGCCTGCTGCGCGCCGGGGCGCTGACCGTGGACCCGTTCCTGCTCCGGGGCGCGGCGATCGGCTCCGGGTGGCGGGCCGAGCGCAGCGGCGCGGCCGGGTCCGTGTACTGCGCGGCGGCAGGCGCCCTGCCCATCGCGTCCGGGATCCCCGTCGTGGCGTCCCTGCTGGACCTGGCGCCGTGGCAGCTGCCGGAGTCGTGGCAGCGGGGGCGTGCCGCCAAGTTCGGCCAACGCTTGCGGGCACGCCTGCTCCGCGACGCCGCCGCCGTGATCGTGCCCAGCCGCTCTGCCGGCGCCGACGCCTGGCGCCTGCTCCGCGTGCGCCAGGCGGCACTGCGGGTGGTGCCCCTGGCGCCGCGCCCGGCATTCCGGCCGGAGGCGGCGGGCGGGTCGCGGGCCGAGCGCGATCGGCTGGGCCTGGGCGAGCGCTACGCCGTGTACGTGGGCCGGTTCGACGCCCGCCACGACCTTGACACGCTGCTCGCGGGGCTCTCGGCGCTGGCGGGCGAGGCCGCCCCGGCCGGCCTGGCGGCGGGTGCGTGGCCGCCGCGGGTCGCGGTGGTGGGCGCGTCGCCGGAGGACCGGGCGGAGATCTCACGCGCGGCTGTCCGGGCGGGGGTCGGCGAGGCGTTCGTGTACGCGCAGGCGCCCGACGACGAGCGGCTGGCAGCGCTGGTCGCGGGGGCGCGCTTCCTGGTGCAGCCCGTCCGGTCCGACGCCGCCGGGACCGCCGCCATGGAGGCACTGGCCGCCGGGGTGCCCGTTGTGGCGAGCGCGGTGGGCGCCCTATCCGAGATCGTCGGGCCGGCCGGGATCCTGGTGGAGCCGGGAGACGCCCGGGGCCTCGCGGCCGCGGTGCGTGCCGCCTGGTCCGACGACGCGCTGCACGCCCGCCTGCGCGCGGCCGCCCTGGACCGGCCGGCCGCGTCGCGCACCTGGGCGGACGTCGCCCGCGAGACCCGCGCCGTGTGGGCCGAGGTTGCCCTCCGCGCGCCGCTGATCTGAGGGCGCCCGCCCGCTTTCCCGGTCGGGAGTCCGGCGGCCCCGGACGACCGCTACAGCACCTGCCGCCAGTCCCCGACCAGGCCCAGCGGCGACGGGCTCGGCGGCACGGCGCCCGACGGCAGGGGCGAGGTCCCCGGACCCGGCAGCCGGCCCAGCTTGTAGGCGACCGTCGTGCCGAGAGGCACGACCTGGACGAACGTCTGGCCGACGGTCAGCGTCACCGGCTGGCCGTCGGGCCCGTACAGCAGCGTCGGCGCCGTCATCGAGGCCTTCTTCCAGGTGGCCTTGGTCAGTGTGCCGTTGTTGAATACCAAGGCCTTGCCCGAGCCCGTGAACTGCGCCTCGAGGCGCCCCTTGTTCGACCCGTCGTTGAGCGGCCCGAAGCTCATGTAGATGACCACCACGTTCTTGGGCGCGATCCGCGTCCCCGTCCCGGCGTCCACCTCCCTGCCCTCCGAGGTCACGGTCCGGGGATAGGAGTTGGTGGCCGGATCGTAGGCGTACGAGATCACGTTCTGGGGGTACGGCACGGAGATGGACCCGGAGGTCGGCAGCTGGTCCAGCGGCGGGTCTGCCGCGAACTGCCAGGCCGCCGTGTACGGCATCGACGCGGGGGCGTGGAGGGCCTTCACCAGCTGCTGCATGGCCTTGGCGCTGGAGTACACGTTGTGCGGGGCGGCCCGGGTCGCGATCCGCCACATGTAGGTTGCGCCCAGGCTGATCTGGTCCGCGTTCCACACCACCGAGCCCGCGCCCTGGGGGGAGTCCAGCACCGCCAGCGCCTGCGGCGACCCGCCGACGTGCATGTAGACGGCGTTCCACTCGGCCGCCCAGGCGATGAAGTACAGCCGCGACGAGCGGATCGGCCCCACGGCCGGCGGGCTGCCCTCGGAGAACAGCGCCATGTAGCGGGGAATGCCGCCCTCGGCGGGCGCCTGCCACACGACCGAGGCAGACGAGAGGCCCGATTGCGGCCGGGCCGCCCAGAGGTCGTCGATCATGACCGCCACCACATGGCGCTTGGCGAGCGCGGGCGACACCAGGACGCCGTCGAGCGGGTCGGGAACCAGGACCGGCGTGGGCGCCGGCGTGGGGCTGGGACTGGCGGACGGCGCCTCGGAGGCCGTGGACGCGGGGCCGGGCGCGGTCGACGCCGCCGTCACGCCGCCGGCAGCGGCGCTGGTGGGCGCGACCTCGGCCGTTGACGTCATCGGCCCCAGCACGACCTTGCCGGCCAGCATGCCGACGCCGACGCCGACGACGAGCGCGAGGATCACGACGAGCAGCGCGGGCAGGCGCCTCATCGGAACACCGCCTCTGACGCCGGCCTGGCTGTGATCACGCGACACCTCTGGCTAGCTCCCCGG